>JAUXHZ010000249.1 GCA_030621255.1 Candidatus Latescibacterota bacterium | reverse complement strand
TATGCTGCCGTTTGAAACCAGCATACACAATCCCTCTATGAACCAGACAATAAAAACAACCATTCAGTCGATAGAAATCAATCCCCATATTGATCGATCCATTTTTATTCCTCCCCGTGTCAACGAGAAGGATTATACCTTTATAAAAGGCAGCTCTTCGAAAAATATCCCCTTTTTATACAGCGGAGGGCATATCTACCTCCCCGTACAACTCGGTATTCAGAAGAAAGAGTGCACTTTTCTTCTCGACTCCGGCGCGGGTATAACCGTAATCGATTCCGCACTTGCGGCTGATTTAGGATTTCCCTTCGGAGATAAGATAACCGGCGCGGGAATCAGCGGAACTACTGATTGCTATATGACCCGTATCCCCGGATTTAAAATTGAAGGGATAGAATTCAGCGCCCAAACCCTTATCACTTTTCCCCTTGGAAATATCACAACCCGTTTCTCGAACATAGAAACAGCAGGAATTCTCGGTTATGATTTCCTTAGCCGCTTCGTCACAGAAATCAATTATGAAGAGAGAACTATATCTTTCTTTGAACCCGACTCATTTAAATACGCGGGGGCAGGGCAAATAATAGACGCTCCTTTAATACATAAGATTTGCCCCGCCATATGCATCCTCGATGAAAAATATCACGGGACTTTTCTGATCGATACCGGCGCAAACAAATCGCTGCTGCTGTACAGTTTCGCAGAAAAAAACAATCTTTTCTCCGGAAGAAAATCGGCCGCTGTTTCGGTGGTTGGCGCTGGAGGGGAAAATACGGCCCATCTTTCCAGATTCAAATCTCTTAAGATAGCGGAGACTGAAATATCAGAACCAACCCTCTTTATCACAGGGCAGGGAGACGGCCTTTTATCCTTCGAGGAAATAGATGGTATTATTGGAAATGATATACTTGAGAGATTTACATTAATCCTGAACTACTCAAATCAGGAAATAATTATGGAAAAGAATTCAAACTTTTCAAAGCCTTTCCTCAGTGATAAAAGCGGCTTGCAAATAGCGAAGGATTCATCAGGATCTCTCTTTATACATTATGTGATCCCGGGATCTCCGGCATGCGAAGAAGGGCTGGAAAAGGGTGACAGGCTTATACAGATAAACGGAAAAAAAACATCGGAATTCGGAAACATTGTTGAAATAACCAAGTTATTTCAACAAGAAGAAGGAATACAATTCAAACTGCTTATTGAAAGGGGAGAAGAGAAGATTCGAGTAACCATAGAGCTAAAGGAGTACTTGTAATCAACATTTCATCAGATAAACAGTTCTGAAAGGAGCATCAATGAGCATCAAAATCAAATTTCTGGGCGCTGTTAGAACAGTAACCGGTTCCATGCATTTGATCAGCAACGGCGATTCGAAAATAGTTATGGACTGCGGCCTCTTCCAGGGACATAGAGAGGAATATTATACGAGAAACTCCCATTTCCCTTTTGACCCGGGCGAAATCGATGCCTGTATCCTTTCTCACGCTCACATAGACCACAGCGGTAATATTCCGAATTTTGTAAAGAACGGGTTCAGATCAAGAATCCTGACCACCAGCGCGACTCGTGATTTATGCTCTTCGATGCTTCCCGACAGCGGCCATATACAAGAAGAAGATATAAAATATCTGAATAAAATTAATAAAAGAAAAGGGCTGCCGGCCAGAGAGCCCCTTTACACCCGTATAGACGCTGAAGAATCACTTCAATACTTTGACGGGCATCCCTATGAACAGAAGATAACAATCAAGGATGATGTTTCGGTTACTTTCTATGACGCGGGCCACGTACTCGGATCATCAACGCCACTTCTGGAAATCAAGGATAACTCCGGACCCGTTCGTATAGCCTATGCGGTGGATCTGGGAAGAAAAAACATGCCCATACTGAATGATCCCGTTACTCCGCCGAATATAGATTACATGTTTCTTGAAAGCACCTATGGCGGCAGGCTGCATTCTCCGCCGCTGGAAACAAAAAAAATGCTCGCGGATATAATTAATTCCACAGTTAAAAGGGGAGGTAAAATAATTATTCCTTCCTTCGCTCTTGAAAGAACACAGGAGATCGTATATTACCTGAATCAGTTGTTTGAGGAAAAACTCGCCCCTGAAATTCCCGTTTTTGTTGACAGCCCCCTCGCTGTTAATCTCACTGAAGTCTTTTTCAAACATCCTGAATGTTATGACGAAGAGATGTACGATGCCTTCAAATCGGGTAAGGACCCTCTCGGCACTAACAGGATTAAATATATAAAGGCTGTGGAAGAATCAAAACAACTCCACAAAGATTCAAGGCCGATGATAATCATATCAGCCGCGGGAATGTGTGAAGCGGGCAGAATACTCCATCATTTGAAAAATAATATTGAAAATCGGGCAAATACCGTCCTGATTGTTGGATATATGGCAAAAAACACGCTCGGGCGGCGTATTGTTGAAAAGCATGAAACGGTAAAAATATTCGGCCAGCCGTATAATTTAAAGGCTGATGTCAAGATAATGAATTCCTTCAGCGCCCACGCCGACAGAGACGAAATTTTTGAATACATGAAACCTCTGAAAGATTCAATCAAGGGGATTTTTATTGTGCACGGAGAGGAAGAACAATCAGAAAAGCTGTATAATCTGCTAAAAGAAAATAACTTCCCTGTACATTTTCCTTCTCCCGGAGATGAAATAGAATTAAAAGGGAATTCTTCGTAGTAGAAATAAGGCCCGGTATAAAAATAGGCATTCTCTCTTATTGTTGCCGGAGATGGCATCTTTCTTGCCGTTCCTTAAAGAATCAAATATGAGAATTGAAATTTACGGTAAGATAAAACTATGGACTCTCAATAGTTAAAACCGGCAGAGGATGCTA
>JAUXHZ010000047.1 GCA_030621255.1 Candidatus Latescibacterota bacterium | reverse complement strand
CATGATTCTCCGAATCGAGCAATTCGAGTTCTTTAAGTCCGGGATATTTATCTCTGACACTTTCAAATAACAAAATTAAATCTTCACTATTTTCAATCTCTTTTGTCTTTAGGGTCAATTCTCCTACGCAATCAGCCCAAAACAGATCCCTCTCGGAAATACTTTCTCGAATTGCTGTCCTGGATATTCTTACAAGCGAATAGGAAAGAACTCCGCAAGCTACAGCCAGAAAAAGAGCAACCACTATAAGAATGTTCCCTTTTATTGATTTTCCAGCCCTGAAAATATTCATTTCAAACCTCCATTAGAGTCAGACACGATTTTTTGATAAACCTTAATTGATGGATCAAGGAGCTTAAACTTATTCAGACAAGCCCCGCTTACCGCTTCACTTTTACCGAGTATCAACAATCCCGAATCATTAAGAACGGAATGAAAATTAGCCATCACCTCTTCGCGATAACTCTGTTTAAAATGAATCATCACATTCCTGCATACCACAATATCAATTCCTGAAAAGGGTGGGGCGGAGAAAAGATCATGAACAGAAAAAGAAACTTTCCCTTTTATATACGGTTTTATTTTATAGCCGTTTTCCGATTCGCTAAAATATTTTCCTAAAATATTTTCCGGGACATTCTTGAGCTCTTCACGTGAATATTCTCCCTCTTTCGCCGTGTTACAAGCTTCTTCAGAAATATCGGTTCCAAATACTTTCGCGTTGATTGCATTACCTTTCAGGAATTTATCGATCAATATGGCAATACTGTATGCCTCTTCTCCGGTGGAACACCCGGCGCTCCAAACCCTGAGATGAATTCCTGCATTGTTTCTTTTTCTTTCAACAAGAGCAGGAAGAAGTCTTTCGGAAAAATAGCCAAATACATCCGAATCGCGGAAAAACTCCGTTACATGAATTGTTATAATATCTGTCAAGTATCTTAATTCAGATGGATGTTCATAAAGATAATGGATGTAATCGTGCACATCACGATGCCCGAGTGTAAACCGCCTGTGAGAAACCCTTCTCTTTAAAGTAGCGGGGCGATACTTCGATAAATCAAGCCCTGTTTTGGATTTGATGTAAAGAACAAGATCATCTATAGACAAACTCTTCTTTTCTGTTTTCATTTTCCGCTCGTATTTTAAAAAAATATTCCTAAAGCTTTCTTAAATCCCGCCGATTTAAAAGAGGGGTTCTTTTCGGGAACCGAAATTGCAAATGCTATACCACATGCCGACCCTGAAGTTGAGGACAGCCAGATTTAACAAATCGAAGAATCGATGGAACTTGCTTTTTACCATACAGTTACAATAATATAGAGAGAGTGAACAACCCCGGAAAAGGAAGTCTTAAGTACAACAGGAAAGCTCCGGGAATCACAGTAAACGTATCGCTTTTTGCAAAGAAATCACAAGGAGGTTTGCAAATGAGAAAATTCACCTTAAAAACCGTGGATGTTTTTACAACTACCACTTTTCATGGAAATCCGACCGGGATTATCACTAACGCCGAAGGATTAACGGTAGAAAAGATGCAGAATATCGCAAGGGAAATCAACCTATCGGAAAGCGCTTTTATTGCAATGCCAAGTACACAGAAAGCGTTGGCCAGAGTAAGATATTTTACTCCGAGCGATGAACTCGACATCAGCGGCCATACAACAATCGGTGCCTGTTTTGCTTTGATAGAAGATGGGCAAATCCAACTTCGAGATGGAGTTAACAGAATATATTTTGAAACAAACATCGGCGAGGTTCCACTCGATATATATTTCCATGCGGACAATCAATCAGAAACAGATTACGGATTCAATAAGCAACCCGATTTAAACACGGTTAGAATCAGGAATGAAGGATGGCTCCAGAAAATTATGACCCGCCAATCTGTAAAAGATTTCAAAAAAACAACTATTTCTTCAGGGAAAATCGCGGAAATCCTCCAGATTGATGAGAGTGAAATTCTTCAAACAGGGCTTCCTATGGAAAATATATATACCGGCCTTAAGCAATTTCTAATACCAGTCAAACATAAGGAAACACTCCTCAATCTTAAACCCGACCTTATCAAATTAAGCCTGATGAACCGGAAACACGGAATCCAGACAAATGACATTTTCTCACTTGATACCTACTCAGATAACAGCATGGCATATTCAAGACATTTCGCGCCGGCTATCGGCCTCTGGGAAGATCCGGGTTCCGCGAACGCGGCTGTCTGCATAGCAACCTATCTTCATCGCCATGGAGTAACTACAAAAGATTCAATGCTTATAGAGCAGGGCAAGGACAGAGATTATTTTGCGAAGATATTCGTGGAAATCGACAAATCCGCCGGTGATCTGAATACTGCTTTTGTGGGTGGAGTCGCCATCACATCCATTACAAAAGAACTTCAAATTGAAGATAAAAGTGGAAAAATCAGTTTCGTATAATCTTTGAACGAGAGCAAATTCGGACAGTTCCATATTTTGACAATTTGAAGGAACAACATATATTCCTCCGCAGCTTTATCGTCACTATGCATGAAGCTTCATATTTGAACTATTCTTGTTGATATTAATATTTGCGGGGATAGAAAAATTAAAAGTATTTCCTTTCTTATGCCTCCTATCTACCCATATACGGCCTCCGTGAATATTGACATAATGTTTGACTAGGCGGAGCCCGATCCCCATCCCATCCCATAACCGGCTTGAACCGCCGTCGATTTGAGTAAAATCCTTGAATATCTCGTCGATATTTTCATTCTCGATATGGGGAGCGGAATCACTGAATGAAACAATCACTTCCTCTTCATTACGGCTGGTACGAACGAAAACTTCACCACTTTCCCCTGTAAATTTCACCGCGTTTCCCAGCAGATTAACACATATCTGCTGGATACGCTTAGGGTCAAAATTTATTATAGGAAGAGACTCATCGAGATCATATGAAATATGAATATTTTTATCCCGAGCCTTTTGTTCAACCAATTTAGCGGAAAGCCGCACTATTTCATTAATGCTTCCCTGGTTCATATCAAGTATTGTATTGAAAACTTCCACCTTGGACAGATCAAGCAAATCATTAATAATTCCCAGCAATTTACCAGCCTGACTTGAAATAACACCCAAAAATTCATTTCTTGTATCTTTATCTATTGGAGTTGCTTCACTTTCATCCTGCAGACTATCCACATAAGCCATAATCACAGAGAGCGGCGTGCGAAGTTCGTGACTCACCCTGCCAAGAAACTCACTCTTCAATCTGTCCAGATCCACCAGCTTTCTGTTCTTTTCCTTAAGTTCACGGTTCTGAAGCGTTATCTTTTCTTCAAGAAGTTTTCTCGCCGTAATATCATGGCCGATTGACAGAAGATAAGAACTGCCCCTTATTTTAATAATATTCATATCAATATCCAGATAAGCGATATCGCCGCTCTTTTTTACATAAGGCACTGCTGACATATGATCTAATTCACCCTGAACAACCTGGGCGAATATCTTTCTCGATTCTTCCTGTTTCTCCGGCAGCTTAAATTTAAAAAACTCTTCGCCGATTATTTCATCCCTCGTATATCCGAATACCCTTTCAGTCGAATCGCTGCATTCAATTATTCTACCCGAAAGATCAAGAAGGGTTATAACATCTCTCGCATTATGCATCAGATTCTTGTATTTCATTCCAAGAACATGTAGCTCTTCGAATAGAGTCGAATTCCTGACTGCTATTGAAGTTAATTTGCTGAAATTCGTGATAAGCTCCATGTCTAATTTCGAGAAATGATCAGGTTCATAGCTGCCGATATTAACAGTGCCGATAAAAGAATCCTCGGCAATAAGAGGCACAACAATATCCGACCTGAGATTGTCTTCCTTCATGACTTCTTCAAAGCGATTATCTTTCAGAATATCCCGTCGGTAAACGGGTTTCTTGTTAATCGCAACCCATCCTACAAGATTGTTTTCATCAAGCGGGACATACCGCCCCTCGTAGGAATCATCACCGTTTTTTCTGTATATATGACGCATATAAAGACAATTATCTTCCTTTTCATAAACTGCCACACACCCGAAATCATAATCAATAACCCTTGCCATTTCTCTTGCTATCCTGGACAGAATATGTTCCAGATCCAGCCGGGAATTGATAAGGCTGGCTATTTCCATCACTGCCGAGAGCTGATTTTCTTTTTTATCACTTCCGTCAGAGTTTGCGAGAGCGTAATTTTTGTTTTTCATAGTATAATTTTTCCCCCGGCACTATTTCCCATAGAGAAACGAATTTAAATCAAACAGGCTTATAGCATGAAATATTCCATAAAACGATTGCAGAAAACTGCCTGTTTAACAACAGTCAAATCTTCAGGCAGCACTCTGTGGAAAAAGAGCAACAGAAACTGTAATCCCGTCCGTTCAAAGACAGGTATAACGTTTTTCACCGTGAGGAGGAATATAGATGAGCTCTAATCGTTACTTTTTAAATGAAAATCTGCTTTTAAAATGCCGTAGAGGTAAGTCGCGTCCATACTCAACATTAACTCCCGGAATCCTTTCTCTGTGATCATAAAGGACTTTTACCGCCTCCACGAAGGATAGAAGATCCATATCTTCATAAGCGAGACGGGGAACGGCAGCCCTTACAAAATTCACTCTCGGGTCGGGCGGAATTTCATTTCCATCCGCATAGCGGCCGAAGGCATATGTTCCAAGTTCACAAACCCTGTGCCCGGCAATCAGAAGAAGAGCCGTTACAGAAACCCCCATAAAATCATCAGTTTTTATCCCATCAAAAAATTTGTCCATATCAATATATACCGCGTGCCCGCCGGCAGGTTCGATAATCGGGATCCCATATCCGGTAAGGCTGTCTGCGACTTTTTTGATCTGCCCTATTCTGGCATCAAGATAATCCTGTCTGACAACAACCCTGAACCCTTCAACAATACTCTTAAGGTCTCTGCCGGCAAGGCCGCCGTAAGTAGGATGTCCTTCCGCCATTATCTGATAATCGGTCAATCCCCCTTTAAAATCAGGGTGTTTTTCCGTAAATATTCCACCTTCCTTCAGAACAAGCGCTCCGCCCATATTAACAAGCCCGTCCTTTTTTAGACTGATATGGAAGCCATCGACATAGCTGAACATCTCATGAACGATTTCAGTAATACTCTTGTCTGAGTAGCCCTTTTCATACTTTTTAATAAACCAGGCATTCTCGGCAAATCTGCAGGCATCGAAGAAAAAGGGAATATTGAAACGATCAGTTATTTCGCGAATCCGCTTAATATTAGCAATCGATACCGGCTGACCCCCACCAGTATTGTTTGTAATAGTTATATAGACCAACGGAACTCTGCTTCCCTCATTTTCAAGTAAATTCTCAATCTCATCAACATCCATATCCCCCCTGAAGCGGCAATCATGGTCATCCGCCAGATGCTGCGGACAGGGTAAATTTATAGGTATCATTCCCTTATCCTCAATATTTCCCTGTGTTGTATCAAAATGAGAATTACTCGGAATGATAAATAGTGAATCGTAGTCCCCGACCGCATTGCCTTTAACAGAAAGCAGCTTTGATTCAATACGCTTCTTTAATGCCGGCATGAGTCCATTCGCGAGCTTCGATTGCCGCGTCTCGCCCTTACGCCCGGCTACACGCCCCAAAACCGTAAACAAGGCGTTTTCAACCGCTCTCCCCTGGTGAAAAATAAAGAGGTTTTCTCCTGATCGATTTTCATTACCAGATTTCCAATCCTTGCCGAATGTCTCGGTAATCTGATTTTTCAGTTCAAAATAGCCTTCGTTCGAACCATATGCCTCATCACCAAGAAGCATTGCCGCCCATTGCCGCATTGTCATCGTAGTGGTGCCTGAGTCTGACAGAAGGTCACACCCGGGGATCATATCCGATCTGAACATAAAAGCATTTAACCCGGCTTCAGTTACCAGAATATCCCGTCTCTTCTCAAAATCTTCAATCGAACAGTTTCTGAAACGAACCGAAGCGTTTCGATAGGGGCGGGGCCTGAAATAGCGGCCAGGTTCATATTCTCTCTTTATATTATCCCGGAATTTGGAAATAAAATAATCTATGGCTTCAGACATTAAATATCCCCCTGGTTGGCAGTTTCATCGCGTCTCTCACTTCTTCAAGTGTATCCCTGGCTATACCGCGGGCTGTGGAAGCTCCGGACTCCAGAATATCTGCTATTATTTCCGGTTTTTTTTCAAGCTCTTTTCTTTTCTCCCTTATTGGGCGGAGACTTTCATTCAATTTAACCGCAAGCTGCATCTTACAGTCCACACAACCCCTTTTCCCGCTTTTACATTCGGAATAAATCCCCTCAAGGTTTTCGCTATTATATATTTTGTGAAAGGCGTAAACCACACATCCATCAGGATGGCCGGGGTCATCCTTTCGTATCTTGACGGGATCTGTAAACATGGTTTTTATCCTCTTTATGGTTTCTTCCTCCCCAAGAGAAAGAGATATGTGATTCCCGGAACTCTTGCTCATTTTTTTATTAACACTATCAATTCCAGGCACTTTCGGCACTTCAGCAAGAAGGGCCTCGGTTAAAGGGAATACATCCTTGTTGTAGAGATTATTGAACCGGGCGGCAAGATCCTTTGTCATATTGATATGAGCTTCCTGATCCTTACCGACAGGCACAAAATCACCCTTATACAAGAGAATATCCGCTGACTGCAGCGTAGGATACCCAAGAAGTCCATAGCTTGGAGATTCTATCGCGTAACTCTTCACCATTTCCCTATATGTCGGATTACGTTCCAGCCAGCCAAGAGGTGTTACCATCGACAAAATCAGATAAAGTTCCGCTACTTCAGGCACAAGAGACTGAATAAATATTGAACACTTTTCAGGATCGAGGCCCGCCGAAATCCAGTCTATCGCGATTTCATGAATATTATCTTTCAACTCTCCAGTATTTTCGTAACCAACCGCACCACCCCCACCCGGTGTTGTCAGAGAATGCCAATCCACAATAAAAAAATAGCAGTCATATTTATCCTGCAGAGAAACCCAGTTCTCAAGCGCCCCCAACAAATTCCCGAGATGGAGGCTACCGGTCGGCCGCATCCCACTCGTGACCCTCTTTTTCGGCATCCACTACCTCCTAATACTATTTTACCTTGAAACCGGCAGACGAGATATTAAAAATAGGGATGGCAGGACTCGAACCTGCAACCCTCGGTTTTGGAGACCGATGCTCTGCCAATTGAGCCACACCCCTGTAAATCAATATCTAAGAATAATAACTCAGAGAATAAAGTCAAGCCCTTTAGTTTCAACACCAAACACTTGCATCTATGCTCTTACAGCTTAATTAAACCAACCTTTTTTGCCATAAGCATCATTGCCGGAGCTCCGGAGATAGTTCCCGGACTCCGGCAATAACCTGTCTTCATCTTGCTCTATTTTTAAGCCATTTCCTCGAGTACCGCTGTCAGAAGCTTCCAGAAAGTCTTTACCGAGGGTATATTTACTCTTTCCTCCGGCG
>JAUXHZ010000140.1 GCA_030621255.1 Candidatus Latescibacterota bacterium | reverse complement strand
ATTCCCCACCCGCAGGAAACCTCCTCGCGAAAACAGGCGAAAAGGAAAAGGGGTATCTTGAACAACTAATCTCAAGTTCCTGACCTCCACCCGCTGATTCCACCAGAACAATTTTACCTCTCAGTGTGTTGATCCTATAATCTTTTCCGCTCACGAGCTTTCGGCCGTCAACTAGTATAGATTCAGTTCCCGGTATTATAAAGGAAACTCCCAGATCTATCCGGGTTTGACCCTCCCTTAGAATATAGATCATTTTCTTTCTTATTTGCCGTTTGGCTGCCGCTTCAACATTCATCTCGGCGGATTGAATTTGGATATCCGGTATTAACTGAAGAATTAATAAAAGAAGAAAAATGTTTCGAAAAATCTTCATGGCCGGCTATCCGGATAAACAAGCAGATAGATAATTACAGAAGAAGATTCAATGTCCGCTACATATAGCTTGTTCTCCAGCCCAACCGAAAGCGCCGCCGGAGATATATCCCGTCCGGAATAGGAATCCAGTTTCATAATAAATCGGCCGGACGCTGAAAAAACAGAAACTTCACCGCACTCAACATCAGCCACAAATATATTCCCCGCTGCATCACCGCAGATTGATCTTGGTGAACAAAATTCCTCTTTTCCCGGATAGCCGAGAATCATCAAAAACCCCCCCGCAGCAGAAAATATTTGTATCCTTTTGTTTCCCGAATCGGCCACCGCTATTCGGCCCCCGGGAAGTATGACCGCCTTCATCGGTTCGTTAAAATAGCCATTGCTCCATCCATAGGCTCCTATTCTAATCTCAATATCCAGCGAAGGGTCTAGGATCGTAAGGGTGTGTTTTTCAATATCAGTCACCAGAAACCTGCCTCCGGGACTTAACGAGAGTGAAACAGGCTTGAGGCTTTCGTATTCCCCGAAGTTAATCAAAATATCCAGATAAGCCCCCCTGTAATCATAACGGAGAATCCTGTTATTTGCATAATCAAGGAGATAAAGAAACGCTGCGGATCCTGCCAAATCTATCGGATAGACAGATCCTAAAGAGGAAGGGCTCTCGAATTCTATTGAACTCCCGTCTGGATTATACTTGAACACTTTACCAGCCATAGCGTCAGCAACATAAACGGAACCACGCGGGCCGACAGATATTCCAAGCGGTTCCCTAAGTTCTCCTTTACCGAGATAGCTTCCGGTTGGGTAAATTTCAAGAATATCGCTTGGAGAATCGTCGGTTTCTATCACCCGCGCTGCTGAGCTGTCTTCAGAAACACTGACAATACTATTTGTATTGCCGACACCCCATAAGAAGGAAAGGAATAGAAAGAACCATATAAGTAGAATTGATCTCTTCAACATATTAAAATCCACCCCGATTCAACCTTTCGGTACACCAAAACTAACATGTATTTACGATTGTGGGGCGATGATTCATTCTCCGCTCCAATCGGGATATGCAAATTCACAGGCGGCCAAACACGTAGAATTCTGCCCGGCTTTAGAAAGACCGGTTTAGAAACAGAGAAATGCCGCTACTATCCTGTTCTATTCTGAAAGAAGTCCCTGAATCAGACTCTTTACTCGCATCGTTACTTCTCATAACCATTCTGCCGGCATCCACAGAACTGATCACCCTGAGGCCAAGCATATAAAAAAGCGCGTAAATTGCTCTTCTTTCAGCTGTATTACTCCCTTTTCGAAGAGAATTGTACCTGTCATACGCGCGGTCTGTCACCCATCTCCAGCTATCAACGCCGGTAAAGCTGTACTCATCATAATAAGCATCCTTGGCATCTTCGTCATCAGGATAATAATCTCTCGCGTCGCGCATCACATCCTCATTATATCCCCCCGGTCCGTCGCTACTCATATAATTACCGATAGTCTCATAATAATTATCCGAGCACCCTGTCCCCTTTACATCAGCAAAAGCGACGGCATAATCCTCATAGGCGTTCTTACGGGCAATACTCTGCCACGTAAATGCTCCAAGCCCGATCCAGCCGGCTCCTTCAAGAGCAAAATATATCCTGGCACGGATCGAATGTCCCAACTTTCTCTGTCCCAACCCGGGAAGAAGGAAACTTCGGGCGATTACACTAGCGGGCGAATAATCCTGAACTTTACCATAGCTATATTCATTTTCCGTGTCCTTCCCGCTTTCCTCTCTTAAAAGCTCAGCGGAATAACCCGCGGCGGTGCCGTAAAAATTATCATTATCAAATAAACCTGGAACCTTGTCCGGCGAATAATTAAAAACGCCCGCTGAACTCTGGAATAAACCCGCGTCCCTGCGGTTATTTTTGTCACAATCTATATTTTTTCCCGATCCGCCAAGAGTAATCGAACCCGCGATCAATTGAACGGGAAAAAGGAACAAAAGAAGAAATATCAAAATCCTGCGCAAACCTGCACCCCCTAAAATCTATAATTCAAGCTGAACCTGGAACGTACAGCACTATTCTTCAATTCAAATGACCAACCACCGGAGCTTCCCCCCCCGCCTTCTTCTCTGCCGGCAAGCCAGCCCGCGTGGACCATCGAGACTACCCGGCTTGCTATCAAACCCATAATATGATGATCAGCCCTCAGAAGATACTTGTTACTCTCATCCCTTAAAGAAACAAAATGTGTCCTGTGAGGTGTCCAGTAATTTGGGTTTTCATCATAATGAGCATACTTACCGTTCCAGTCATCCCAGCCATAGAGAAAAGCGTCATATTTTCCCATATTCTCGTAATACTCCTCCCGATCGACCTCCCTGGCCGTATAATAGAAATACCAGTCGTTGTCCTTGGCATTCTCATTGTATTCTTCCCAGCTTGTACACCCGCCAACACCCTCACAATACGGATGATCTATAAGAAAATCCTCCTCACTCCAGTGAGCGTCGCCATATTCCTCGTACTGCCGTTTGAAATCCTTACCCCTGTCATGATTAGAATCATAACCGTACCAGAGATAACCCTCAAGGGCAATAAACCCTATAGCGCGCGCGAGGATTGACATATCCTTCGAACCGGAATTAAAATAAAGATATAATTCCCCAAGGCCGGGCAGAAGAGCGGAAGCAACCATAGAAACAGCGATTCTTTTTTTGCTCCCCGCGGATAAAGTGCCCTCGGAAAAAGAGTCTTTCATCATCATTTCTCCTACGGAAACTGACCGGTTCTCCAAACGCTCTCCATAAAGGCTGAGTGTTTCCGCCCTTTTGAGAGCTTTAAAATCAAGGGGGCTATCCTCTGAATTAAAAAGGGACAGTGCAGCAATATCCCCCCCTGCCCTACTCTTCATGCCTCCATAATTCAGTGTCAACCTGGAGGAGATACTACCGGCATCATCTGAGCACCCGGCATTTCCTTCAGAAGCGGAACTTAAAACAAGTAACAGCGCTGAAAATAATATCAGAATTCTTATTTTACCTCTCACTTTAGTTTCTCCCCGCAGCTATTTAACTATAGCAAATTTTTTAGCTATCTCGGAACTTTTACCATCAGCTGTAATAACAACCCTGCCGATATATATCCCAGCCGCTTTGTCAAACATCGAGACGGAGAATTCATGTTCATCTCCTCCTGTACATCCCTTGATTCTTTCAAGGACAATTTCACCCGCAATATTAAAAACCTGCAATCCGGCTTCGGCCCCCGAGGGAGCAAAGAAGTGAAACCCAACCCTCCTGCCACTGGAGGGATTCGGATATATAATCAGATTATCCGCCATATTCTCCCAGGCTTCAGCCGGGTGAGCCCAACTTTCCGGCAGCTGAGCAAAGGATGTCCTGCGGCGGTTTCCAAAAAGAGCTGACCAGGAACTGTGAATATCATCAGTTGTAAACGGCCCCGCACGCCACTCAATAGCGGTTTCTTCAGGCCTCTTGGAATAGTAATTTCCTTCTCCATTTTCAAGTATATCAACGTAGGCAATAAGGCCTTCGCTGTCATCGCCCGCAGTTAATTCAACAGGCTGAACAATAGAAGCGGCTATCCGAATAGGATATTGGCCGCCTGCAAACTCTCCTGTATGATCGAGTGTATAGAGCAAGCCGTTTCCTGTTACAGCAATAACGTATGTTTCATTTGAGACAGCCGCGACAGAGATCGGGGATACAATCTTTTCTTTCAGCGTGGTTATATGCATATCATTAATCTGACGGGGCCATCCCGTAAGATTACCGCCTGACGGACCGACGGCATAGATCGCGTCCCCGTCTGTGTAAACTATATCAAGAAACGCGTCCCCGTTAATATCAGCAAGAGCGGGTATGCTCTTTATACTTCCATCTATCTGTCTCTCAAACATAATACCGCTCTTAGAACAGAGCATAATCTGTCCCGTGGACATTAAGGTAATATATACCTCTATTTCTTCGGTATCCGGAAGAATATTACCGGTAAG
>JAUXHZ010000060.1 GCA_030621255.1 Candidatus Latescibacterota bacterium | reverse complement strand
GCAGTTGGTGAATATTGTCTGTTTTTTCTTCCAATTTCCTTTTAACGATTCCGTCGCGGCCTATGGCGTAGAGGATCGGGAAATTGATTTGATCGTCTTCGGCTCCGAGGTCTATGAAGAGATCATAGATATCGTCGAGCACCTGAGCGGGCTGCGCGTCCTTCCGGTCGATCTTGTTTATCACGACGATAACCTTGAGTCCAGCTTCAAGGGTTTTTTTCAGTACAAAACGAGTCTGCGGCAAAGGCCCTTCGGACGCGTCTACAAGAAGAATGGCGCCATCAGCCATTGAAAGGGCTCTCTCTACTTCGGCGCCGAAATCGGAATGTCCCGGTGTGTCGATGATATTTATCTTCACGTTTTTCCAGTCCACGGAACAGTTCTTAGCGGTGATCGTGATACCGCGCTCGCGCTCAAGGTCCATATTGTCCATTATCCGTTCGTTTACAACCTGTCCGTCCCGGAGCAGGCCGCTCTGTCTGAACATCGAGTCCACGAGCGTGGTCTTGCCGTGATCCACATGGGCGATTATAGCGATATTTCTGATTTTTTTATTCTCTTTAGTCCTGCTCATTAAACTGCTCCGAACATTACCGGTTTCCTGATCATCTGTGCCCGGCGATCCAGGCTTGCCGAAAGATATACTCTTACCGGCGTTTGTCAACAGAGAATGGGCAGATTGAGTTGTTTTTCTCAATTCGCGGGCACAGAATCTTCCCTTTTAACTTGAAAAGCGGGGCTTCCTCTGCTACTTTTCGGCTGAGGCAGTTTTATTGTTAAAGGCTTGTTTTGCGCGAGGCAGTATTTTCCGGGAGATGTTGATATTGTGAAAATAGTTTGCTCTAACAGGAAAGCGAAGAGAGATTACCATATCGAAGAGAGAATGGAAGCGGGAATTTCTCTTGTAGGAACCGAGGTGAAATCTCTGCGGGAAGGGACTGTCCATCTCCAGGATGCTTACGCGGCGATAGAGAATGGCGAAATATTTCTGCATAATGCTCACATTAGTCCCTATAAAGAAGGAAACCGTTTTAACCATGAACCAAAACGAACACGTAAACTCCTTATGCATAAACGCGAAATAAGGCGTCTAATCGGCAAAATACAGCAAAAAAGCTTTACACTTATTCCTCTCAGCTTTTATTTTAATAATGAGGGGAAGGTCAAGGTTGAACTCGGACTGGCAAAGGGGAAAAGGGCGTACGATAAAAGGCGTGAAATAGCGGAACGGGACGCGAACAGGGAACTGAGGCGTGAATTTAAGGACAGGCAGAGTGGATAATAAAAACATTTCCAATAGATACAAAATGTTGTTTGCCGGGATTTTAGTTGTTGCGGCCGTATTCCTTGCGGTGCATCCCTGCCGTGCTCAAATCATTGCCAAAGAGAATGAAGAGGTAAAAACACTCGGAGTGGTTTTTGCGGATGGGAGGAAGACCGAGGATATTTCACTTTTCAAAATTGAAAGTGATAGCGATGAGCTTTTTATTTCCGCGTATGATCTTGCCCGGATCTTTAAGGCTACAAAGTACTGGAAACCGGGACGAAAGAGGCTTGTAGTAAAAATCGCCGCAAAAAAATACATTTTCACCCTTGATACACGGGTGGTTATGATAGAAAATCAGCCGGTTCTTTTGAGGATGCCGGTAAGGTACAGCGATGGTTTTGTTATGATACCCCTCGAGTTTATCAGGGATATTCTGGCGAAATCGAGAGTCGAGAAGGTGGATTTCGACGAGAAGAGACTTGTACTTACTATTGGAGCTCCCAGTTATAATGTAACAGGGATCATTTTTGATGAAAGCATCGAGGGTACAAGAGCTGTTCTGACACTTACCGATGAACTGCTTTATCACGTGGATAACGAAATCCCCGGGCTCCTGAGGCTCAAAATCTACGGAGGGAAGCTGAACACTCTGAAGATTTCAGCTACAGAGGGGAAGGGTCTCTTTAAACGTGTCAGGGCTGAGCAGACCGAGTATGATTCTTATCTCTTTTTTGAGGTTGAACAGAGCGCGAGTAGTTTCCGTGTGGAATTCATGGGGCCCGCGGACGAAGATTCCGGCGGCAGGAAACTTGTTATATTCCTGGAAAAGGGGGAACTGCCGGAGATTCCGGATGCTGATTTTGCCGGTCGGAAGATGGTTGAAATCCTGCAGGCGTCTGCCGGGGAATACAGAAAGATTGAAGTTAAAAGAATTATAATTGATCCCGGACATGGGGGGCCTGACTACGGAAGGATTAGTGAATCCGGGGTCGAAGAGAAACAAGTGAATCTTGAAATATCCGAGATGCTGAAGAGAATGCTTATTGAAAGGCTGGGAGTTGAAGTTGTTTTAACCAGAAGAACAGACAAGCTTGTTCCTCTGGATCAGAGGGGGGAGATAGCAAATGTTCAGAATGGGGATATTTTCATAAGCATTCATTGTAATGGGTGGTTTAAACCGGAGGCTGGAGGATTTGAAACATTTTTCCTGGCGCCCGCCCGAAACGAAGAAGAAAGCCATCAGGCGGCACATGAAAATTCTTCGATCAGGTTTGAGAACCCCGGGCTTGATCCTGAAAAGCTTGATGAACTTAATTTTATTCTCTGGGATATGGTTCAAAACGAGTTTATAAATGAGAGCAGCAAACTGGCTGAACTTATTCAGAAATCCCTTGACGATAGGGTGAGTATCAGGAACAGAGGTGTAAGACAGGCTGGGTTTAGGGTGCTTCGGGGATTAAAAATGCCCGCAGTCCTTGTGGAAGTTGCTTTTCTTTCCAATCCGCGCGAGGAAAAACTTCTTCTCGATAATAGATTCAGAAAAAAAGTATGTGAAGGGATTGTTGAGGCTGTCCGGAGGTTTAGAGAGAAAGATATGATAGTGGAGGGCCGGTAGTGTTTGGGCTCCGCTGTGGATAGAGAGTCTTCCCGGCATAATGTTTTGTTGAAACGGCAGGTATAAAAAGTGATAAAAAACGACCTCGGGCGAAAAATCATGTTTGTTCTGCTGGCCTTACTGATAATAGTCACGGCGATAATAATAATTGTCCGGCGGATTGACTTGAAAGAAGAAGAGGGACCTCGGGTTGTCAGGGAAGTACCCGGTGAAATAAGGACAGTAACCCTCTTTTTCGCGAATAGTAATGCCGACGGCCTGCTTTCGGAAACGAGAGACATTACAAGTGAGGGTGGATTGGAAAATGAAGTAAAACAGGTGATTGCGGCGCTTCTGGCCGGACCTGAAGATAAAAAAGGAGTTTCAGCTATTCCTGTTGGAACTGAAATTAACAGGGTGTTCCGGGTTGAGGATAAGGAGACTGTTTATCTCGATTTCAACAGGGCGCTGGTTTCGAATCATACAGGCGGGAGCGCCGGAGAATATTATACGATAAAGATGATTCTTAAAACTATAGAAGTGAATTTTCCGCAGGTAGCGAAAGTGCAGTTTATCGTTGCCGGATATCCTGTCAATACGATTGCCGGACATTACAAAGTGGACACCCCTTTGAGTGTAAGAAAATGGCGTTAGAAAACAAATAAAATTAGTATCTGAATATCCCGGAGAAAAATAAGTGAAAAGGGACGATAAAAATTATATGGGCATAGGAGTATTCGATTCCGGGATCGGCGGCCTTACTGTCGTACGCGCGTTGATGGAAAGAGTGCCTGAGGAAAATATTGTTTATTTTGGAGACAGCGCGCGGGTTCCTTATGGAACAAAAAGCCCTGAAACAGTACTGGGGTTTGCCAGGGAAAATCTTAAATTTTTAAAATCGAGAAATATCAAAATGATAGTTGTTGCGTGCAATACGGTTTCAGCTGTAGCTCTTCCCATTCTTAAAGCTGAAGAAAAGCTGCCGGTTACGGGTGTACTTCTCCCGGGGGCACTCTCCGCGTCAAAGACAACTGAAAGCGGAAAAGTGGCCGTTATCGGTACTACAGCGACGATTCATTCCGGGGCCTATGAAGAAGCCCTGCACGCGATAAATCCGGACTTAGAAATATTCAGTCAGGCCTGTCCCCTTTTCGTTTCACTCGCTGAGGAAGGCTGGTTGAATAACGATGTGACGCGGCTTACGGCAAGGAAATATCTTGAACCTGTGATTGAATTCGGGGCGGACACCCTTGTTCTTGGCTGTACACACTATCCTTTGCTCAGGGAAGTGATTTCGGAAGTGATGGGGAAAGGAGTCAAACTGGTAGATTCCGCGAATGAATGCGCGAATGAAGTTGAAAAGATTCTTGAGGAAAATGATTTAAGAAAGATGACGGGCGATACAGGAAAAATAAGAGTGTTTATGAGCGATGTTCCCTATAAGTTCAAAGAGATCGGCGAAAGGTTTTTGGGGAGGTCTCTTGGCGAAGTGACAAAAATCCAGATTTAAAAACAAGAAAGAGGATTAAATGGCGAGAAATGACGGAAGAACAAGAAGAAATCAACTCAGGCCTTTAAGATTTAAAAAAAATTATATCAGAAGCGCTGGAAGCTCGGTGCTTGTTGAAATGGGGAATACCCGTGTTTTATGTGTGGCAACGGTTGAAAACAAGGTTCCCCCTTTTCTTCGTGGAACGGGGCAGGGATGGATTACAGCTGAATATTCTATGCTTCCCCGCTCAAGCCCGGTGCGGATAACCCGGGAATCGAGAACAGGGCGTCTTAAGGGGAGAACACAGGAGATTCAACGTTTGATCGGAAGATCTCTAAGGGCCGCGATAGATCTTGAAAAGATAGGGCCGAGAACAATAATTATTGATTGTGATGTAATAGAAGCAGATGGCGGGACAAGGACAGCTTCTATTAACGGAGGGTTTGTCGCCCTTGCCGGAGTGTTAAAGAAACTTAAGCTCGCCGAGATGTCGATCAAGAGTTTTATAGGCGCTGTAAGTGTAGGGATTCTGAACAACAAGATATATCTCGATCTTGACTATTCAGAGGATGTAAAAGCTGATGTGGATATGAATATTGTGATGAATGAAGAAGGAGAATTTATTGAGGTACAGGGGACAGCGGAAGAAAACCCATTCAGCGGGGAACAATTATCTTCTCTCGTAAAATCGGCGGGGAAGGGTATTAAAAAGATAATTAACGGGGAGAAAAAGAGTTTGGGGTTGGTATGAAGCTGGTTTTGGCTACCGGGAACAGCGGGAAGATTTCCGAGATAAAAGGAATCTTGTCAGATCTTGATATTGAAATTTTGAGCGCCGGGGATTTTGACAATTTTCCCGATCCTGAGGAGAATGGTGAGACCTTTCTTGAGAACGCCATGATAAAGGCGAAGGCTGTTTATCAGCAAACATCTATTCCGGCTCTTGCTGATGATTCCGGTATAGAGGTGGATTTTCTGAACGGAGGGCCGGGAATCAGGTCCGCGAGATACGGGGGAGAGAATTTAGACGACAGCGAGAGATACATTAAATTACTCGAAGAAATGAAGGGTGTCCCCGAAAATAAAAGAAGCGCCCGTTTCAGGTGTGTTTTGGCTCTCTACCCCATACCGGATTTTGTAAGCGCCGGCAAAGATGATGGTTTTCCGGGTTCAGTTTTCTCTCACGCGGATAAGGTTGAGCCCGGGGGTGACAGCGTTGATTCCATCTCTTCTAAACGAAACGGAAAGGATCCGCAAAGGGCTTTTGTTACGGAGGGGTTTCTCTATGGAAGAATATCGGAGGAGCCGATGGGAAAGAAGGGTTTTGGGTATGATCCTGTTTTTTACATTCCGGAAGAGGGAATGACGGTGGCTCAGATGAGCCGGGAAAAGAAAAACAGAATCAGCCACCGTTACAGGGCTCTTGTTGAGATGAAAAATCTTCTTAAGCATTACTTCGGCCTTGACTTGAAGCGGGATTAGCCTTTCAGTTTTACGTTGCTGTGTGTTATTCTACCTGGAGTATGACAGTAAAATGGAATTTATACCGGAATAAGGGTGCGGATAATATTATAAATCTAACTTGGAGGATATGAATTGCTTGAGATCAAAAATGTTGTAAAGAATTATGATAATGTAAGGGCTGTGGATAACCTTTCCATAATGGTTGAACCCGGCGGTATTTATGGTCTTCTCGGGCCTAATGGAGCCGGCAAATCAACAACGATAAGAATGATTATGGGGATAATCCAGCCGGATGAAGGAGAGATCAAGCTTTTTAATGAACCCTTCAATGAAAAGGTAAAGGAAAAGATAGGATATCTCCCGGAGGAGCGGGGGCTTTACAGAAGAATGAAGGTTCTCGATCATCTTGTCTTCCTGGGTGAAATAAAAGGTGTTCCGGCGAAAGTCGCCCGCAAAAGGGGGATGGAGTGGCTCGAGAGGGTTGATTTAACGGAATGGGCCGACAAGAATGTTGATGCTCTCTCAAAGGGTATGCAGCAGAAGATCCAGTTCGTTTCGACGGTCCTTCATGATCCCAAGCTTGTTATACTTGACGAACCGTTCGCGGGGCTTGACCCGATAAACACTCAGTTTCTCAAGGATATTGTGATTGAGATGAAGGAGCAGGGTAAAACAATTATTCTATCGACACATCTTATGGAGCAGGTTGAAAAATTGTGCGAAAAAAT
>JAUXHZ010000270.1 GCA_030621255.1 Candidatus Latescibacterota bacterium | reverse complement strand
TCCTTTAATTCAGTCGGTAACGGCCCATTTCCCACACGCGTCGTATACGCCTTAAAAATTCCTATCGTCCTCTTTATATTGGAAGGAGCAATCCCGCTCCCGCTTATGGCGCCTCCAATAGTACAGTTGCTTGAAGTAACATATGGATATGTACCATGATCAATGTCAAGGAGCCCTCCCTGGGCGCCTTCAAGCAGTATTCTCTTATTCTGGGAAACCATATCAGAAACCATTAGATGAGTATCTTTGATAAAGCTAACGAGAATATCTTTGATATTTACAAATTCGGCAGCTATTTTTTGAGGTGAAAGAACCGGCGCATTGAAAACCTCCAGTGTCTTATTGGCGTATTCAACCTTTTCCGCTACTAAATCGAACAATTCCTTCTTTTTTAACAGGAAACTCTCCATTCTGATCCCACGCCTCGAATACTTATCAGAATAGGCGGGGCCTATCCCCTTGCCGGTACTTCCAATACTGTTCTCTTTAAGATCATTTTCATTCAGGTTATCAAGAATTTTGTGATACGGCATAACCAATTGCGCGGCGGAACTTATAAATAACTTTCCCTCTACATCTACTTCGTTCGAGATAAGTTCATTTAGCTCTTCAAGAAAATAGAAAGGATCTATTACCATCCCATTGGCAAGAATCGCCGTCACATCCGGATAAAGGATCCCCGAGGGGATTTGATGAAAAGCAAACTTCTTGCCCTCTGTAACAACTGTGTGCCCGGCGTTGGCGCCGCCCTGAAATCTTATAACCGCATCATGTTCAGACATGAGAAAATCAACAATTTTTGCTTTACCTTCATCCCCCCACTGCCCTCCGACTATTACCGTAGCAGACATGACCCTCCTTTATAATCAGCTCTTTATTCCTTTAAAGAAGTTTATTTTAAAATGATTGCCGATGCAATAGGTTTCTATACTGTCATCTATTTATATTTAAAGTTCTCAAGAGCAGCGCCGGGATTAAATCATTCAAGGACGCAGAAATGATCCCAACCGTGGCCGGCCGCTGAATCACCCCCATATAAAAAAACCTCCGTAAGGAGATTTCAGTGGTATAAAATTTTCTTTAGAATTACTCTCAATTATTATAGAGACTTTTTATAACACCCCATGTTTTCTGATCAAGTGAACTTGGTATGTCAAACGCGTCACCCGGGTTGCTTCTTACCTTGTCAGTTGTCGGCGACCCGTCACCATTCTCATCACCGATTTCAATACCATTAGTATGACCATCATTATCAGAATCCATTTCCGCCAGTTTCATATTCCATTCGTTCCCATTGTCCTGGAAATCCTTGCCGAACGGATTCATTTCTGCCGCGCCCGTTGAAGGATCAGAGCTGGTATGACATATCCTGCAATTTAAATCACCATAGACAGGGAGCCTTTGCATAAAATCATCAGTCCCTGTCAAAATGCCGAAAAGAAGTGACAAGATAATAGACGCCATTAATACTATTCTTCTGATAGATATTTTCGGATTTGGACGCATATACACCACCTCCAGCTTCCATGTTACCACTATAACATTAATTCTGTCAAGCAAAATATCCTACTATTATCTGCCGGTTTAAACCCTCCGATTAAGCCAACCCTCGTTCTGAACAAATAAACCCGCTTCTATTAAAAAATATCTTTTTGATCCGCGATCGCGCGCATCTCTGCTGCGGCCGCGTCCAGATCAACCGCAACCCCTTTTTCCTCAAGCAACTCTCCTATCTTCTTCACTGCGAAGGCTAAAAGTTCCCCGCTGTAAAGGCCTGTAAATCCGGATCTTATTATCCTGCCCCTCAAATCGTCCTGCCCGCCCGCTATTATAATGTTGTATCTCTCAGCTAAACTTTCAATAAATTCCCGGCTGTCACAGCCTTCCGGCATAATCATGGCCTGAACCGCCGTTGACGGATAGTCGGACAGCTCAAGAAGATTCAAATGTTTGTACGCCGATAAAATCGCTTTTGAAGATCTTCTGTGTCTTCTTTTCATTTCCGGCCAGCCATATCGTTCTTCTACTGAAAGAGCGTAATGAAGCACTTGAATTGTCTGAATAGCCGGCGTAAACGGTGTATCACCGTTAACCCTTCCATCTTCATATTTCTTTAAAGAAAAATAGTACAGCGGCCTCGCAGATCGCGCCGCAATAGCTCTCGCTCTGTCGCTTAAAGAAAGAATGCCTATACCGGCAGGAGAGGCAAATGCCTTCTGTCCCGCTGAAATAACAAGATCGATCCCCCATTCATCCATCTCTATATCCTCCACGCCAAGTGAAGCGATAGTGTCCACTATAAGCAGAGGGTGTTCATCTGAGAGAGCGGCCGTAAATTCCCGAAGCGGAAAAAGTGTTCCGGTTGACGATTCTACATGAGTGACCGCGATACATTCAGGTTTTGTCTCATCAATCTTAGCCATGATCTTTTTAAGATCATAGATCTTCCCGGGTTCAGATCGAACTCTCAGCACCTCACAATTATAAACGTCAAATATCTCTTCCCATCTTCTGCCGAATTTCCCGCCGGAGATAACAAGCACGCGTGATCCGGGGCGGGTGACATTGGCCGCAGCAGCCTCCATAACAAGTCGGATCGTAGCCATGT
>JAUXHZ010000256.1 GCA_030621255.1 Candidatus Latescibacterota bacterium | reverse complement strand
TTTCAGCAGTGTCAGCGCCGGTTTTTACAACAACAGGCATGCCATATGAAACAATAACTTTTGAAAAAGGAAGAGGAAGTTGAAATCTATCCCATGAATTAAACAAATACCTCTTTTCTGCCGTATTTGAAATGGGAATTATAACACATCCAGTCATCCTGCTTATTTCAACAGCACCCTGCTGTACTATTCCTCTCGGTCCTTTTGGTCCGTCAACGGTCAAACCAACGTCAAACCCCTTCTTTAGAACAGCGACAAGCTGGCGTAACGCTTTTGCCCCGCCTCTTGTACTCGACCCCTTAAGATGCCCGAAATGGAGCCGCTTTATCGTTCTGCCCATTAGATCACCATCATAATGTTCAGAGGTCAGTACCTGAACATTTCTACTGCGATGAGTGTAGCTCAATACCAGCATACGGCTATGCAGAAACGAAAATACTAAATTTCCTGAAAGTTCTCTGGCCTTTTCCAGATTCCCGGTTCCCTCCCACTTAACCCGCCATGTAAGCCCCAGCAGCCGGATAAAGATTGAACCGAAAAAACTGATTATTCCAGGTGCTATTCTGATTTTCATAAACTGCCTCAAAATATAATTATCAAAAATTGAATGATTTATCACACGGCCGTTCAATGCTCAAAGAAATTTCATCTATTCCCTGCGAGCCATTTTAAGAGCCTTTCTCGCCACTTCGCTGAACCCCCCGCCTCCCTTTAATATCTCCCGTAATTCCAGCAGTTCTCCTGACATTTTGCTGTATTTTTTCCCATTAGTCAGAAGTTCTATCGCTTCTTCGGCTATCCTATTGCCAGTCGCGTTTTTTTGTACTAACTCAGGCACGATCTTTCTTCCTGCCAGCACATTCGGCATGGCCACGTGCGGGATCTGAATCAACATCTTCCCGATTCTATACGTAATAGCTGAAGTCTTGTACATAGTAACCATCGGCGTTCCCGAAAGTGCTGTCTGAAGAGTTACAGTACCTGACGCGGCAAGAACAAGAGTGACCCTTCCCAACTCTTTCAGCCCCTTTCTTGAAATGGTGATGCAGGGCAATATATCAGCCGGTATCTCAATGTCATTTTCACTGATAATAGGAGCAAGTCCCAGAATAAAACGCGCTTCAGGGAACCTCTTTCGTATTTTTCGTACTCCTTCAACGATCGGAGGTAATATCATTTTAACCTCCTGGAGCCGGCTGCCGGGAAAAAGAAGTATTTTGAAATCTTTTGCATTATCCGGCAAACATTTATTTGCCGGCGGATCCTCTATTTCCCTAAGCGCAGGATGTCCGGCAAAAAACACGGGGATTCCCGCTTCTTTATATAATTTTTCTTCAAAGGGGAGAATTACCGTCATAAGATCAATCGTTCCCTTCATCTTTTTAATACGCCATTTCCCCCACGCCCATACCTGGGGACTTATGAAATATAGAACAGGAACGCCCTGCTTATTAGCAAACCTGGCCAATCTTAGATTCATCCCTGGGTAATCAACCGGAATGAAAAGATCAATATTTCCCTTGCTAATAATTGCTTTGAGTTTTCTCTCAAGAGATAAGATTTTCGGGAGGCCGAATAATATTTCAGAAAACCCCATAAACGCGTACCGCTCCATCGGAAAAGAAACTTCCGCTCCGGCGTTCTTAAGAATATTACCGCCAAGAGCTATAATACGGCAATCCGGGTTGATTTTTTTCAGTTCTGAAACAAGAAGGCCGGCATGATATTCCCCGCTTGTTTCACCACAGGTAAGAAGAATATTCATAATCTCACTCAACTAATTTGTATATCCTCAATTAATTTTTCAGCTATCCTGAGAGCGTTTACTGCCTGGCTGCCGGTAACAACCACATCTGTACCATTTGTTACCGCGCTTATAAAAGAATATATCTCTTTCTTTAAAGGTTCTCCCGTATCAACCTCAACATGCAGAGGATCCACAAAGCAGTTAGGATCTTCCGCTAGTTTATCAAAATCAATACCTTCGGCTTTTCTGAAAGCCTTTACTTTTTTCTCTCTGAAATCGGCTGAGAGATAAAGATTCTCCTGAAAGAACCGCATTTTCCGCAGTGGTTCAGGGGAAATCCTGCTCGCCGTAATATTTGCCACACAACCGCTGTCAAATTCAAGCCTGGCGTTTACAATATCCGCGGATTCAGTTAACACACGCGCGCCTGAACTCCTGCATTCAACCAATTTACTGTCGCCCAGAATTGCCAGTATAATATCAATATCATGTATCATCAGGTCTACAATAACAGAGACATCTGTTCCCCTGGGAGAAAAAATCCCCAACCTCTGAGATTCAATAAAAAGCGGATCTTTGATCAACGGAAGAATAGCTTGAAAGACACCATTAAACCTCTCAATATGTCCAACCTGAAGAACACGGCCGCTCGTTTGAGCTTTCTGAACTAGTTTTTCTCCATCCTTCCAGCTTGAAGTGATCGGTTTTTCAACCAGAACATCTACTCCTGTCCCAAGAGCCTTAAATACTATATCGAAGTGTGTAGTCGCGGGTGTACATACGCTGATCAAATCGCAGTTTTCCAGCAAATCATTAATAGAAGAAGAAGTTTCGGCATCGTGCTCAGCAGCAATTATTTCTACTCTTTCCCTATCTATATCGTATAGATAAAGTGAATCTATCTCTTTGCAGCCTGAGTATATTCTTGCGTGATTTCTACCCAGATTTCCAGTGCCGATCACCCCTGCCCTAAGCCTGCTATTTATAAGACTCAAATTCGACCCCCGGATTGTCCAGAAAATACTCTACTTGGTGATTCCCCGCCGGCA
>JAUXHZ010000288.1 GCA_030621255.1 Candidatus Latescibacterota bacterium | reverse complement strand
TGAGGGCGAGAAATGGAATATCAAGGTGACTGTTAGCGAGGATGTTGAAGTGGCTTTGAGTTTCCTGACGGCGAAAAAGCTTGAACTTGCAAAACCTGAAAGAGAAATAAGTGAGGAATAGTGGAAGCTGAGGGTTACAGGATCGGTATAGGTTATGACATTCATCCCCTGCTTAAAGGAAGAAAGTTGATTTTAGGCGGTGTTGAAATTGAGCATCATAAGGGGCTTGATGGTCATTCTGACGCGGATGTGCTGGCACATGCTCTAGGCGATGCCTTGCTTGGAGCAGCCAATCTTGGAGATCTGGGGCAACATTTTCCGGAAACCGAAGAGTGGCGGGATCTTTCGGGCTTGATTCTTCTTAAGAATATTTCGGAGCTGATTATTCGTGCGGGATATGAAGTAGTAAATGTTGATTCGATTGTTAACGCCGAGAGCCCCGGTTTGGCTGCTTATCGTTTGGATATGGCGCGGAATATGGCCGGAGCCCTTGGAATTGATGCCGGGAAGGTATCTGTTAAATTTACAAGGGGAGAAGGGATGGGGGCGGTTGGGACAGAAGAAGCTATGGAAGCTAGGGCGGTAGTATTACTGAACAAATTTGAGAATGACAATTGAGTGATAAATTTTCCAGGGATAAACAAAAGGATATTATGGATAAAGTCAGAGTAAGATTTGCCCCAAGCCCGACAGGCTATCTTCATGTCGGAGGAGCACGTACCGCTTTGTTCAACTGGTTGTTCGCCAGGCATGAAGGAGGCAAATTTATACTGCGTATAGAGGACACCGACAAAAAGCGTTCCAGCGGTGAACTCGAAAGCGCCATGCTTGAAGATATTGAATGGCTGGGGTTAAAATGGGATGAAGGGCCCGGGTTGGACGGTGAATTTGGCCCCTATCGTCAGTCTGAAAGAGTAGATATTTATCGCAAATATGTTAAGAAGTTAGTCAGTGACGGAACAGCCTATCCCTGTTTTTGTTCTGAAGAATTGCTGGCCGGCAAGAAGGAGCGGATGATAAAAGAAGGGGTTCCGCCCCGGTATGATGGAACATGTAGAAATTTAAGCGAAGAAGAGATAGAGGGAAAAAGAAAAGAAGGACTTCCCGAAAGTGTGCGTTTTATTGTAGACGCGGACAAAGAGAACAGCATCGATGATATTGTTCGAAGAAATGTTGTGTTTCCTCCGGGGATGGTAGGAGATTTTGTGATACTGAGATCGAATGGCCTGCCAACATATAATTTCGCCGCCGCCGTTGATGATGCCCTTATGAAAATCTCGCATGTTATTAGAGGAGAAGAGCATCTCTCAAATACTCTTCGCCAGATCATGATTTATCGCGCTCTTGGGATGGACATTCCAAAATTTGCGCATATACCGCTTATACTTGGTTCTGACAGGTCAAAACTGAGCAAGAGGCACGGGGCTCCTAATGTCAGAGACTACAGGAGGGAAGGATATCCTCCCGACGCGGTTGTGAATTATCTGGCTATGCTTGGATGGTCGAGCCCGGATCAGAAAGAGATTCTTACTCTTGAGGAATTGGTCAGCGGATTTACACTTGAAAGGGTATCTGAAAGCCCCAGCATCTTTGACAAGACAAAGCTGAGGTGGGTTTCCGCTCAGAACATCCGTGCCGGAAAAGCCGCCAGATATCTGGATACTGCCGCGGAATATTTTCCCGAAACCTTCAGGGAAAGATATACAGACGGGGAAATTGAGAAAATATTTAATATCATCTCAGAAAATATGTCCTGCTTTTCAGAAATCGAGAAGCTGATTTTACCATTTTCGCCCGGGCACGCGCGATTCGACAAAGAAATATTCAAGGAATACCCGGAAAGTGGGAAATTGCTGAAAAATCTTATTGAAGAAATAGAAAATACCGGGGAATGGACAGAAGAAAGTGTGAAAGATGTAATAAAAGGTTCCGGAAAACTCTCCGGCGTAAAGGGAAAAGATCTTTATATGCCGATAAGGGTAGCTGTGACAGGCGAAGTTCATGGCCCTGATCTTTCCTCAATATTACTGATTAAAGGGAAAGAGGATATTCTGGATTCTTTAAAGCACGCGTATTCGGAGATTCAGAGTTAGATAGATGTAGATTACCGTATAAATCATTTTTTTAAGATCTGTTTCGGGTTGAACGATAGATTAGGGATATGAATTCAAAAGATAAGACAAAACGATTGAAAGTGGCTGTTCTTCTCGGCGGGGATTCGCCTGAGAGGGATGTATCTCTCGTCAGCGGCGGCGAAATAATAAAGGCTCTTCGCGGCCGCGGGCATGAGGTTGTTCCCGTGGATCCGGCATTTCCGGAGGGAGAATACCATGAATCTGAAAATTCGGGAATTGACACAAAGCCTCCCGGAGAGGTTCCGCATGTTGAACCT
>JAUXHZ010000156.1 GCA_030621255.1 Candidatus Latescibacterota bacterium | reverse complement strand
CGATGATCGTCATGATTTGTACGGGTATCGCCATAAACAATCAATCCCTTTTCTTTACAGGAGTTAAAGGAGATAAGTAATATGACCGACATAATTACATATCCGGTTTTCATAAAGATTCCCCTTGAAAAATAATTGTTCTATCTAGATCATATCGATTGCCACAAAAACTATTGCCGTTTGCTTCCGGTAACATTTGTACTATCGGCTTCTTCCTCAACAATATCAACGATCCGCCGGCAAAGAATTGGAGCCGCCATCGCTGCGAATCCCGCTGTCGGGTGTGAATTAGTCGAAGATTCAGCGTATTCATCTTTCATATACAGCCCACCGGCCGTCTCAAGTTCAAAGAAATTCCATATATAAACATTGTCGTCAGGTGAATCCCATTCCTTACGAACCCATTCGAAGAACTCCCGCGACCGGCTGGCGCACCCCTCATCGGTCGCCCCCTTAACCAGCGCGGCTCCGGTCCAGACGAGAAATTTACAATTCGGGAATGAAAGCATTTTTTCTTTCAGCGCATTATACTGCAACTTGTAATTTTCGATACATTTTACGTCAGAATCAACAGATGCTCCCCCATCGGGGCAGGGTACGATCTTACTTACCGGGAAACAATGTTTAAATACAATCATATCGAATTCTTCGGTAAGAATCTCGAGTGTGGGTTCTTTCATGTACTTCTTCATACCGGCGTTCTTAACCCATATATTCCAATAATCATAAGGATAGTTATTCCATCCGTAGGGAGATCTGCCGGGGAAGGCCAACGTCTCAGTTATGTATTCTTTATTGTTTTCTTTGTTGTAACTATTAAACCAATTTTTCACACCGCCGTTCCATATAATCTTTCCCGTACTGTGGTGTAAAAAAACAATTTTCATCTCTTTCTTCCCTCCATTCAGTCCATTACAGCCGTTCCCCGCGAGAACTAAGAATATGACAGCAAAGAGTGACGCTTTTGCAAAGCATTTCATAACAGCCCCTTTTTTCAACCAACCGGAATTACAATTTTTATTCCGGGATATATTCTACCGGATCTTCAGGAATTATAAAATCCTTAATAATTTCTCTGAACATATCTTTGTCTGTCCAGTAATTACCATGTGTGACTCCGCGCCATTTTTTCTTGTATGAACACCTTATGTTTCTTACCTTTTCATAATAATCAAGCCTGCCGCTTATTGGATCACCGGCATCATGATAATTGTACCACCTGATATCGTCAAATATCCTCTTATAGGGCGAGTCAAGCCTGTACTTGATGTCTGAATCTGAAAGACCAATCCAATCCTTCTGTTTAAAAGAATGATAGTTTTGCAATATCTGAAGCCTCAGATATTGCTTGCCGCCGGCTTGCTGCCTTAGGAAAAAGGCGATTTTATCGAGTGGGCTTCCGAATGTTACAAGCCCGCACAACTGATCACTAACATTCTTAAGTTTTTTTCCTCCAGCACCGGCTCGGACGGCAGGCTCTTCAGTGCTTATATAACTCCCGGTTGAATCAACCCCTCGCATTTCCCCAGTCGAAATCATCTGTGTAAGCCGGTTTATAGCATCGAAGGCGATCTGGCTCCCCAGTGAGTGCCCGGCCAATATAACCCTGCTATAGCTAAGGCTGTTTGCATTTTTGACCCCCGGCCTATTATTATCTTGTAACTCAAGGAGATATTTTACGGCATTAACAGCGCCCTTTAATATTTCTTTTCGAATCTGATAAAATGATGATTTTGGATCGATAGAATTATAGATTGCTATATCTCCTATAACATTGCTTAATGAACTCGAAATCTTTGAATTCATAGCATCTATCATTTTCTCACCCAAAGCACCTACAAAAGGGATTCTTGAAACAAGAGCTGCAACCCCAAGCCACAACCCCCTGTATACCGGTATAACCCCGGCTGCTCCGATCAGAAAAGCTCTATATTTATTAGTTTTAAGAATTCCTTTTTCTGTAAAGAAAGTGCTTTTGTCATTGCATTTTATTGCGAGATCCTCATTCTGTTTATAAAATTTCTCCGCGCCCTTTACCGTCTGCAATACCCATCTTTGAATATCCTTCAATTTCATTTTATCTTCAGTATGATGGGCCCAGTAATATTCATAGATATCTACCGGACATTCACTCCCCTTGTTGATAATGCGAATATAATTATCATTCCAGCAACCGCCGGCATCCCCCTTCCTTTTAGCGACACGATGCTCTACAATCAAATCGGATAATCCCGTTTCTTCAAAGGAATTGATAAGTGACCGTGCGAACTGATCCATTGTAGAGAAGGGATATTGACTCCCTATCCCATGAATCACAAGAATCGCTGTTTTTTGTTTCGGCCAGTAAGCACCGTCCATAATTCCCTCCGCATCCATTCGGCATTGATTTACAACTCAGAATCAGCTTAAAGAAAGCTGCGAATACTATTACAGCATATCAGATTCGAGATACTCCTCTATAGAACTTTTTCCGCTCTTAAAACTTTCGATCAGAGAAGTAAGCGTAAAAAGATGCTCAAATCCGGTTTTGTCGATCTTTTCGATATTCTTCTCTAGTTCTTCCCGGGATATATAATCAGAGAGTGCGTTACATGATTCGAGTTGCCTTTGAAAACACTTCATAACATTAGAATCTGTACTATAGGGGCTGACTTTCCTGCTAAAACTGTGTTTTAACTGAACAAAATTTCTAATTTTAGAAGGCATCGCAAAATATATCCTGCGTGCAGCGCAATAAAGACCAAGCTTCCCGGAGGTGATCGGAAAACCCCACTCCGCGTTGTTTACAGCTGCAATCTCAGGTGAGATCTTTACCATTACTTTGCGGTATAATTTGAAATTCTGTTTCATCTTGTCTGGAAGATTCATACAATAAGTAAAGAATCGGATAGAATAATATGGCGTAACTGGACGCAGATATGCCCTGTTTCTGTCCTCACCATGAAAATGCCAACCGGGACATCTCTCAGAAAATATAAACTGAAGATACTTCATCTTCATATCTTTTTCGTCATATTCAAGGAGAAGATTTTTCATCCTGTAAATAAAATCAGTTTTGTCCATGCCCATTATAGCAGATACAATATCAACAGGTATCATTCTGTTATGTGTAACAATATACCTTAAGAGATTATCGATATTACGAATATTGCTCACAGGCCTTGTATCTCTAAGCACCCTGTCTCCGCCGTCACCGGTAAAGAGAGTAATGCCGCCTCCATAGAAATCGATTATTCTTTTAATAAGCGGAACCGAGTAACTTTGTCCCAGATAATTAGAACCGCCTTTTACTCTTAACAACTCTATGTCATCTTTTCCCGTGGCTCGCTTGGCGCGAAAAAATTCCCAATCGACACCAAGATTCCGCGCAATCTCCTTCGCGTACTGGACATCCGGACCCACACTCCCGAAGTAATCCAGAAATGTAGCGCCTGAGAAGGGTATTTTTAGATTATTTAAACACGCTGAGACCATTCTGGAATCGAGCCCGCCGCTAAGCGCTACAACATTCTTGCCGTCATTATCAACCCTGCTTCGGGTTCCTTCCATAAGTAATTCAACGAGGTTGCTCGCATGTTTGTCGATTTCAGATACGTTGTATTTCTTATTCTCGAAATTAAAAAGAGGAAGCCTTTCTATTTCAGGTGAGGAAACTTCTGCCCCGGCGCGTATTACCGTCCCCCCTTTAAACTTGAATATATCGTTGAAAAGTGTCTTCTTGCCAATCGTATACCCGAAAAGCAAATATTCAAATACAGAGTCCCTGTTAAAAGTCTTATTACCCGTTAGTTCAATTATAAAGCGAGGTTCTCTTGCCGCAACAAGCAAACCGTTCTCATAATAATAGTACATTGGAAGCCGGCAAAGGGGATCGTTGAATATGCAAAGCTCTTTAGTTTCCTTGTTGTAGACAAATACTACATACTCTCCATCTGCACTTAGTATCCATTCGGCAATCTTGTCTCTAAAGTCCTGTTTGCCGTTGAAGATATAATTTGAAAGTCTTTTTAGTTC
>JAUXHZ010000339.1 GCA_030621255.1 Candidatus Latescibacterota bacterium | reverse complement strand
GAAAGAGGCCCCCTGATCTTAGGAATCAAACAATAGGCGCAATTATTTGAACACCCCTCGGCAATTTTAAGATATGCAATGTGTCCCGGCGTAAAGAGTTTTTTGTCTAACGCCTCGCTCTGACAGGCAAAGCCCTTAAGTTCAAAACCTTTCATCAAACCTTCCCCGGCCAGTCTTTCCGGCAGTTTTTCCATATCGGCAACGGGAAGAAAGAGGTCAACTTCCGGGAAAAGCTCCTTGAGTTTCTCCCCTTCTCTGGAAACAAGGCAGCCAAGTACGGCAAATACCTGTTTTTCACTTATTGCCTCCCCGATCCTTAGAATTTCATCAACTGTTTCGCGCTCCGCCTCCTGAATAAAGGCACAGGTTGTTAATACAATCAGGTCGGCCTTTTCAGCATCCAGCTCCTCCTTAAAACCCGCCTGGACGAGGCTGTCCGCCGAACGCTGGGCGTCTACTATATTTTTGGGACATCCCAGATTGAAAAAGAAAAAGGAGGGAATACCGGGTGTTTTATCCATTCTCTCCATACTCTTCCCTGGTTATCAGTACTTGTCTCGCCTTACTCCCCTCGTAAGGTCCGACTACACCCGACTGCTCGAGCATATCTATCAGCCTCGCGGCCCTCGCGTATCCAACCCTCAACCTCCGCTGAATAAGAGAGATCGAACCCTGCTGATGGGTAATTACAAGTTCCCTGGCCTCATCAAACATATCGTCATCACAGTCCGTAATCCCAACCTCGTTTTTGTTCTTAACAGCCGAAAGATCGATCCTGTCATTCTCTCCATGAAAAACCCTCCAGTAATCAGCCGTCTTTTTTGCGTCTTTCTCAGATATGAACGCCCCCTGAAGCCTGACAGGCACTGGAAGATTTTTCGGCAAATAGAGCATATCTCCATTCCCCAGGAGTTTCTCCGCGCCATTAGCATCGAGTATCGTGCGCGAATCGGTTTTCGATGTAACCTGAAAAGCAATTCTGGAGGGAAAATTGGCCTTTATCAGCCCGGTAACAACATCGACTGAAGGCCTTTGCGTCGCGAATATCAGATGTATCCCCACAGCACGCGCCATTTGCGCCAGCCGTGTAATTGCTGGATAAATCTCGTTGCCCGATGAAATCATAATATCGGCAAGCTCATCAATGATGGTTACATAAAAGGGTAGAATATTTACTTTCTCATCCGATTCCGGCAATACAGGCTTTTCCCTTTCCACAAGTTCGTTAAAACCGGCAATATTTTTAACACCGAATTTTGCCAGAAGTTTATATCTTCGCTCCATCTCTATAGTCAGCCAGTTCATCACTCTAATACTATCCTTAGGTTCGTTTATCACAGGATGAAGGAGATGCGGAATCCCTTTATAGGTGATAAGCTCAAGCCGTTTCGGATCGACCAGAATAAACCTGCATGTAGCCGGGGTGTGATTGAAGAGAAGACTGGTAATAATTGAGTTTATACAAACACTTTTCCCGCTTCCCGTGGCCCCCGCGATAAGCAAATGAGGCATTTCTGCAAGATCGGCATAGTAGGGTTCTCCGGTAACTGTCTTGCCTAGAGCGATTACAAGCCTCTTGCTGTCTGAAGGATAATGTTCAAGCATTTCCTTTATTGCCACAATCTGCGGGTCGGAATTCGGTATCTCTATCCCGACTGCTCCCTTTCCCGGAATCGGCGCTTGAATTCTGATAGCCCTGGCGGCCATGGCGAGTGATATATCATCCGCCCTGCTGGCAATCTGGCTTACGCGGATACCCGGCGCCGGGACAAACTCAAAAGTCGTTACAACAGGCCCCGGCCTGACCTTATTAATCTTTCCCCTTATACCGAAATCGGCCAGTTTGGCCTCAATAATATCTGATCTGGCCAGCAGATCCTCCCT
>JAUXHZ010000307.1 GCA_030621255.1 Candidatus Latescibacterota bacterium | reverse complement strand
GAATTTCGCTAATCCCGCAAGCTGTTTCATCCAGGCTGTTATTCATATGTTTTTTCTCCTTATTATTCCCCATACCCCAACACCTCCAGATACCTCTCGACAGATTTATGACGGGCTTCTCCTCCGGTCCCCGATGAGACAAGTTCTGATTGCCACAGAGCGTTCATGTTCCAAAACCATGTATGTCCCATAAGTGTCTCATTTCTTCTTCGCAACAACGTATTGACGCTGCGGACAGCCGAATTATGAGCCAAAGCGATAAGTTCCCGTAATTCAGTGATCAGCGCATGAACATTATCCTTCGGTATGATTTCACTTTCACTCCCCATTCCCCAGCACCCCCAAATCGTTTGTGATGGAAGCTTCGAACATGTCCATGAAATGGATATATTTAAAAAACATGTCCAAATATAACTTCTTTCTGTACATGACAAACTTATCATGCACAAATTTCCCTCTTAATCGTGCATCATGCTTTTTTGAGCAACTCCCAGAGTTTAACATTCAAATACAAGTTTTCCTTCCATTGGCAGAAATCGCCTTTTTGAGAATTGTCTTGTTATCCAATTCAACTTTTGGAGGAAGCAAAGGAAGCTCGTTGTATGGCATTTGCGGATTATTCCCCATACCCTAACACCTCCAGATTTTTCTTTATTGTAGCTTCAAGCCGCTCGGCTTCTTCAAACTGCCGGTATAATTTCTTGGAAAACTTATCCATCTTTTCTTCAAAAGGAATGCCGTCATCCTCTACCTCGGGCGCGCCTACATAGCGCCCCGGGGTCAACACATAGCCGTGTTCCTTAATCTCGTCTGTGGCGGCGCTTTTGCAGAAACCCGGGATATTCTCATATTCGCCGGCATCTTTCTCTCCGCGCCAGGCATGGTAGACGGCAGATATCTTTTCAATATCATCCGGTGTGAGCTCACGGTGAACCCGATCAATCAGTTCCCCCATTTTTCGCGCATCAATAAATAGAGTTTGTTTATTCCTGTTACGGAATTTGCCGTTTTTCTTGTTTCTGGTTACAAACCACAAGCATACGGGAATCTGAGTAGTATAAAAAAGCTGCCCGGGGAGCGCGATCATACAGTCAATCATATCTGATTCGATGAGATTCTCGCGAATTTTACCCTCGTTTTTAGTGCTTGTGGACATTGACCCGTTAGCCATCACAAAGCCTGTGATCCCTTTAGGCGAAAGATGATGAATAAAATGCTGAATCCAGGCGTAGTTAGCATTGTTAACAGGCGGGATGCCGTATTTCCAGCGGGCGTCTTCTTTCAGCCCTTTTCCACCCCAGTCGCTCATATTGAAAGGGGGATTAGCGAGTATAAAATCGGCCCTTAGATCTTTGTGCAAATCGTTATAAAAACTGTCGGCGTGCTTCCCGCCCAGATCGGCATCTATGCCTCTTATGGCCAGATTCATCATCGCCAGCCTCCATGTTGTCGGATTTGATTCTTGTCCGTATACAGCAATGTCACCCAGAGCTCCCCCATGCTCCTTTACGAACCGTTTGCTCTGAACAAACATACCGCCCGAACCACAGCAGGGATCGTACACTCTTCCCTTATAAGGTTCTATCATTCTGACAAGAAGTTTGACTATGCATTGGGGAGTATAGAATTCACCTCCACCCTTTCCTTCAGCCGCGGCAAAACGACCGAGAAAATATTCATAAACGCGGCCAAGTATATCTTTTGAGCGGGATTCATCATCACCCAGGCCGATATTGCTGATAATATCTATAAGTTCTCCCAAACGCCTCTTATCGAGGGACGCGCGGGAATAATTCTTGGGCAGGACTCCTTTGAGAGTGGGATTTTCTTTTTCTATCGCCACCATGGCATCGTCAATCAATTTACCGATTGTCGGCTGTTTGGCGTTGGCCTGCAACTTGTTCCAGCGGGCATCTTTAGGAACCCAGAATATATTAACAGCCCTGTACTCATCTCTATCCTCGGGGTTCGCGTATTTATCCTCTTCAGATTCCTTCAGCTGTTTGTACTTAGTCTGAAACGCGTCTGAAATATATTTAAGAAAAAACAACCCCAAGACTACATGCTTATATTCTGACGCATCCATGTGCCCCCGGAGCTTGTCGGCCGCTTGCCATAATTTATCTTCAAAACCGAGATTGGCCCCGTTCCTTTTTTTCGCAGTCATTAGTAATTCTTTCTTTTTTTAGCTTTTTGATTAAATATGAGTTTAGCGCACCATACATATTTTCTTTTTGACG
>JAUXHZ010000120.1 GCA_030621255.1 Candidatus Latescibacterota bacterium | reverse complement strand
GCTTGCTTTTCTGTGATTGACACTGTTTTTTAACGAGAGTATCTTCTGAGGGTGGAAACCCCCAGTATTTTTTGACTTATATTTTTGGAATTATGGATAAATATTTTACATTACTATATCTTCGCAGGGGAAACGCGGGGGTTAAATCGATAAGAATACACAAGATTCTTGCCTTTTCCACTATAGCTTTTATTCTGTTTGTGACAGGTTTTCTTGTTATTTCCACTATAAAGTATGCCGGAGCGCTCAGAGAGAACTCCGAAATGGTGGTTTTACAACGGGAAAATGCCAAACTCCACACTCAGCTGAATGAATTCAGATCAAGAGTAGATAATCTGGAAAAGAAAATGGATAATAATTATGAATTCCAAAACAGGGTAAGGATACTTGCCGGCATGGACCCGTTGTCAATAGATGTGTGGCAGGTTGGTGTTGGAGGACCGGGACCGCGGGGCGTGGTCCTAGGTGAAGCCGGCTCAGGTTATTTGTCTGAAACCGGGGAAAACAAACTCGATAAGCTGTTTCGCCAATCAAGGCTGGAGCTTGAAAATTACAAAGAGATAATGGCTATTCTGCAAAAAGAGAAGGTGATAAGAGATTGTACCCCAACGATCCGCCCTCTTAAGGGAGGATTTGTTTCAAGCGGTTATGGTTCCCGAATGGATCCATTTTCAGGGCGTCTTGCTATGCATAAGGGGGTTGATTTCTGCGCCAGAAATGGTACCCCGGTTGTATCTACAGCCGATGGTATTGTTGCAATGGCAGCGGAAAATGGCGGGTTCGGGTTGGTCGTAGAGGTTAACCACAGAATCGGATTTGAAACGAAATATGCTCATCTCTCAAAAATGCTTGTAAAGAGGGGGCAGCGGATAAAAAGAGGCGAAGTAATCGGACTTGTTGGAAATACAGGCCGGTCAACCGGCTCACACCTTCACTATGAGATTATTTTCAGGGGTGTCCATAGAAATCCGCTTTATTATATTATTCCCGAGGATTCATATTTTGATTAGTCGTTCCTTATGCGATTAAAATATTATTTCGATTTTTCTTGTATCCCTTTCAAGAAGCAAATAAACTCTTCATAAATTGTTGTCTGTAATTAGAGATTAGGTAATACCTATGGATTTTAAGTTGAAAAATATATTTTCCGCCATTCTGATATTATGCATTTCCTTTATTTTTCCGGTTGATTGTGCGGCTTCGCCGATTCTTACTCATTCTTTGGAAGTTAAGAGGATTCGTTACTGGCCTGCGCCGGACCATATTAGAATTGTACTCGATATGAGCGGTGAATCTATTTATAACGTCAGAGAATTGACAAATCCCTACAGAATAGTAATTGATATCCCCGGCGGCAAATTTTCTGCAAGTTTAAAAGGGATTGAAATAGACGACAGGATCATAGATAGAATACGGATAAACAGGCTTCGTTCAGGTGCTCAGGTTGTTTTTGATTTGCCGCGAAAGACTCCTTTTGATCATTTCGCGTTGAAACCCTTCAAGAATCACCCGCACAGGATAGTCTTTGATCTTATAATATCTTTTTCGCCGGAAGAAATTACAAAGAAAAAAAAGAAAGCAGACCGGATTGCTACAAGCGGAGATAAAATTGTTATAATCGATCCCGGGCATGGCGGCAGTGATCCGGGCGCGTGTTCAAAATCAGGTATTAAGGAGAAGGATATTGTGCTCGAAATCTCCAGGATGCTTGCCGAATCAATCAATAGAACCAAGGGATTCAAGGCGATTCTAACGAGGGAGGGAGATTACAATGTTGATTTGGGCAAGAGAATAGAAATTGCCCGAAGCCACGGCGGAGATTGTTTTGTAAGTGTTCATTTGAATGCTTTCCACCACAACAGGGCTGCTGGTTCAGAGATCTATTTTCTCTCGATTGATGGTGCGACTGACAAAAACGCGCAGAGAGTTGCCGAGAAAGAAAATTTCTTTCTTGAACTTGGAAATAAATACAATACACTCGAGGATGACGTCCAATTAATACTCCTTGACCTTACGAAAAGTGATGTGATGCACAGGAGTTCCTTTCTCGCTGAATTCGTCGCCAAAAGAATGAACCGGATGCATTCTATATCGTTCAGAGGTGTTAAACAGGCGAATTTTGTGGTACTCAGGTCGATAGCTATGCCTTCCATTCTTGTGGAAGCGGGATTTCTGTCAAATTCCAAAGATGTGAAATTGCTTCGAAAAAAAAATATTCAGCAAGAAATAGCTTCTTCTATTGCCGGGGGTGTTATCTCTTTTCTAGAATCAACCCCATTTGCTAATGCTGATAGTGGAAAGACAGGTTATATTAAACATGTTGTAAAAAAGGGAGAAACTCTTTGGGGCATCGCCCGGAAATATGGTTTGCCGGTCGATAGGCTCCGTTCCCTTAATAATATGGATAAAGATTCATCTATTTATCCGGGGCAAAAGCTGCGGATAAGAAGGAAGGAGTGAAGTTATACTTGAATACGAAGAATTTTTTCAGGGTATTTACATATAGTTATCAAGCAAAGATTATCTCGGTTATTTTAGCGATATTTCTGTGGATTCAAGTAACTGCCCAGCATATTGACGAACAAATCTTCAAGGTACCCCTGGAGATTACCGGTATACCTGACAGCTTTGTTGTAGTGAACGATGTTCCGGATCTTATGGAAGTAACAATAAAAGAAACAAGAGTTAAGTTGATAAAACTGAGATTGTTCGGCAAAATAAAAGGGGTGGTGGATCTTCAGGTTGTAAGAGAAGGCTGGGTTAATATCCCCCTATCCTCAAATATTATAGAAATTCCAAAAGATATCAGCCCCAGGAGTTTATTGGTGGATAAACCCAAGTTTATTGAGTTGAACCTTCAAAAAGTTTTAACAAAAACAGTTCCGGTGAAACTGGCGTATAAAGGGGAAGTTTCCAAGAAAAGGTTTATTACCGGTGATCCTGTTATTATTCCAAACAAGGTGTTAGTAAGCGGCGCTTCGACGATTGTAAAAAATATTCATTTTTTGTCCACCAATGAACTTGATCTAAGAAACAGGACAGGGATTGTAAAGGAACAAGTGAAATTGCATACAGAAGGCTATAATATTACTGTGGACCCGGAAGAAGTTCTTGTAGAGCTTGAAATAGGCAAACTCACAGTAAGAACCCTTTCCAATATTCCACCCACAATTTTGATGGATGATAGGAATCTGGAAATGGAATGTTCCCCCGGTGCTGCATCTATTACGATTGAAGGCCCTGTGAAGTTAATTGAAAAAATCATTTCATCTGATATTTCAATAATATTGAATATAAGTAATATTTCTCCCGGTACTCATATGATTGAACCTGAAGTAATAGTTCCTGACGGAATTCAGCGCTACTGGCTTGATATTGATTCCTTCAGTGTGACTCTTTTTCCTGACTCAACCGGAGTAGATGAAAAGGATTAAATTTTTGAATAAAATTAGAATTTTGGAATACCTGAAAAAAAGAGCGTGGATAATAATTTTAGCGTCCGTGTTTCTGCTTGCCCTTATGGCGTTTTTCCTGAATAGAGAGGATGTTGCTCATACACCTGTTTCTATTGGAATCTGCGCCTTTGATTCTTCAAGAGTTGATTTTACATTTCGGTCTCTTGGCGCCTGGATCAGAAGAAATAGCGGCGGAGAAATCAAATGGAAATATTTCAACGATTACCGTGAAAGAGAGTCATGTGATCTGTATTTGCTAACCTCCGTCCAGGCTGCCAAATCTCTCGATCCGGACACGTGCGGGCTCTTTCTTACCGCCGAGGCTGCCGGTGACGGAAAATATCCGGAGGGTGTGATCTTTATGAGGAAAGAGTCCGCCCCCGTCACATTTAAAGGAGAAACGATCGGTTTTCTTTCGTCTGAATCAGCCGCTTCTTTTCTTTCTCCGATGCTGGCACTGAAAGACAGCATAAACAGTATTGGTATAGAAACGGCCAATATTGAGTTTCTTGAATGCAACAGTTGTTCGAGGCAACTCTTTTTTGGTGTTCTTTTCGGTCAATATATAGCCGCTGGTTTGGATATTGAGCGGTTTAATTTACTTATATCGACAGAAAACGTGCGTAAAAATGATCTGAAAATAGTTGCCAGGGGCAAAAAGGTGCCGGAAATATTCCTCGTAGCCTCAGAATCTATAGATAAGAGGAAATTGAAAAGTTTAAGAAGGATATTCGTCCGGAAATTTTCTGAAATGCCCGAGTTTCTCAAAAGGGATTTTCTTGAACTTGGTATAGCGGGATTTACTCCCAGTGAAGCCGGAGAAATGGGAATTGTAAGGGAAATGCTATTTCTTTGTGGTGAAAGAAGATTAGTATATCATCCTTGAGTTTACCCCGGACAATTTTCTATATTACGCGATACCGGTTTTACCCGGAGTATATTTTTTGAAGGGCTATAAAGAGTGAAAATATTAAAATGCTGGTTTCCGTTACTATTTTGGGTTTTCCTAATCTTTGGATTATCCTCTATCCCGAATATTTCTCCCGATCGGATCAAGCTGCCCTCGGGAAGTGACAAGATAATACACTATTTCGAATATTCAATACTTGCTTTATTGTTTTACCGCGGTTTAGTTTATGATAGATGGAATATCGGCGGTTTGATCGCTGTGGTTGTTGTAATAGCTGGGGCGGGAGTCGCTCTAATAGATGAATTTTACCAGAGTTTTGTTCCGGGGCGCGATTGCAGTTTTCTCGATTTGGTTGCCGACTTTTCCGGAGTTATAAGCGGA
>JAUXHZ010000332.1 GCA_030621255.1 Candidatus Latescibacterota bacterium | reverse complement strand
GAACTATCGGGGAATAGAAAATGGTTTCCTGTTCTCGCGGGAGCAATAATTATAGTCGCAATATTTATGCTTCCGGGCAAAGAACGTGCCGCCAAGCTGGACATATGGGGAGTGGGGCTCGCGAGTTTTCTCTTCCAGATAAATATACTGCTCGCGTATCAATCTTTTTCAGGTTATTTGTATAATGGCATTGTTTTTCTTACCGCGTTCTTCATGGCTGGTATCTCTTTAGGTTCATTGGGAGCGGTAAAAAGACCGGGCTTGTTTGCAAAAAACCCCAAGACCATACACGCGTTGTTTATTCTTTTCTCTGCCGCATATATTGTGTGGCTCTTTCTTATTGGAAAGCTTAATATTGGAATCATAACCGGTTCAATGGGATTTATCACCGCTTCTTTTTTCGGGGGTTTTCTCACGGGAATATTTTACAGGATTGTTGTTTCTTCTGTCCTGGACAAATTAAAAAATCAAGAGCCGGCTGTTTTCTACGCCTGGGATATGTTCGGAGCTTGTATTGGCGGTTTGTTTGGAGGGATAATTGTTTATCCATTTTCCGGAAGCTCGGGAACGATCTCAATTTTTGTTTTTATCCATCTTGCAAGTATACTTCTGCTAACCGGAAAATGGAAGAAACACTATTGGCCGCACAGCTAAATGATAGATGACCGATAAGAAAGGGTCAGGGAAGGTCAAACTCTTCCTCTGAAAATATATTGGCGGTAAAAACCTCTATTTTTGTGTCGGGGCTTTTCCAGGCATCTTCGGGCAATCCCGCCTTAAGGCAGGTCTGATTCAGGAATTTCTCCCTGTCCCATCCCCATTCTACCGGAACCTGAGGCAAAAGAAGGCCCCTTTGAACACCCCTGGTGATAATCAAACCGTGCAGGCCTACTTCTACAGATAATGGATCCTTAATTTCACTGATTGGACTAAGCACAGAAATTTCTATTCTGAGTTCGGAAGTTTCTTCGGCTCTGACGGGTTGGAATCTGTGATCGCTGAAGGCGGCCGATTCAGCCATATCTGCAATCGTTTCTATTAGAGGTTTGAAAGCCTCAATATATCCTATACATCCTCTAAGCTGATTATTCTTTTTTAGTGTAACAAAACCGCCTCGCATTTCTTTGAGAATTGGAGAGAGAGGAATGTCAATATCAAGATTGCGGCCGCTGAATTTTGTTTCGATAACCTTTCTGGCAAATTTCAGAAGGAATATTTTGTCTTCTTTAGAAAGAGAAGAATTCTTATTATCAGTGCCGGAACCGGTTTGATCTGTTTTCTCCGAGTTTTCGTCCGAACGTGCCGGGTTCTTTTTCACGCGCTCATTTTTAATGATAGCCGCGGAGAGATAACCGACAACATTGCTTCTATCTCCCGTGACAGCTCCTGAATCGGCGTGTTTAAGAATACGGCAATCGGTAGCGCCGAGCTTAAGTGAGGCTATCATTGCGGCAAGGACAGCCCCTCCGCCGCATGCCTCTGTGGTTTTAGAACTGAGAGATTTTGACAGCCCCTCGATATCGTAATTCCTAAGGTGATCGATAAAAATTTGATCCAGACGGCCGGCGGCGGCGCTGTCGTGAAAGTGAGAAAGATCGGTGCTGGCGACAATTAAAAAACTTTCTTCTTCTAAAGCTTTGCCTAGAGCCTTGCCGAGCGATTCGATAGTTTTCCTGTTTTGATTTCCCATAACAATCGGGACTAGTTTAAAATTGCCCAGGACAACCTGAAGAAATGGAAGCTGGACTTCCAGAGAATGTTCACCACGCCCTGAGGGAGAGGGTATATGCCCTTTTGTGTCGATAAGGATATTATTGTCCAATGAAGCGATTTTCTCAACGAGTTCGTTATTAATCGGGATATCACCAAGGGGTGTCCTGTAGGCCTTGCCATTATAGATAGAAGAGTAATTAAAGAATTCAGTATGGCTGGGAGCAATAACAATAACTGTTTCGTAAGTCTGCCCGGAGATGAGTTTGAAGTTGTAAGAGGCTACATGGCCTGAAT
>JAUXHZ010000053.1 GCA_030621255.1 Candidatus Latescibacterota bacterium | reverse complement strand
TAATGGCAGTAATTGCTGTTGTTTTCTTGATGACAGTAGTTGCATCAGCACAGGCAACCATAAAAATCCTCCCGGTCACACAGGTTTGGCAGCACAAGGATACAAACATGTGGTGTAATGTGTGCGGGGCGGGTATTGCACATCCCGTCCATTCACCGGGCTGTAACCATTGTGATATGTACTGCGCGCCGGGAGCTATCAGTATGTTCGCGTTGTATGAAGGAAAGGTTGCTCCTAATACTCAGCAGGATGATATCTATGATAATGGTAAGAGTGCCGGCGGAGAGATTATGGGAAACGGTATACTTGAAACTCACGGAGTCGGGATGTTTGCTGGATTGGGTGGTACACCGCCGGAGATTCAGACTTCATTTGCATGGTCGATTGCTCTTGGACCATTTCAGTATGGTCCCCAGGGAACCCCAAATCCTATGATGACTTGTGCTATGGCTGAACTGTATATCGATTGTCGGCAGATTATTCTGTGGATCGATACCGCAACTTGGCCTCAGGATATGGGTGTACCGGAAGAGCTTGAGTACGATTCGGGCCACTGCAAAATTATTGCAGGTTATGATGATAACCAGACTGCGGATTTCAATGATGATCAGTTCTATATCTACGACCCTTGGCCGACATCCGGGTCTCCCTATTGGGCTCCTCAGGCCAGTGTGATCGGTGTGACTGATATTTATCTTACTACTGTGCAGGATCCCACAACACCATCTGAGACTACTTCATGGGGTAAAGTGAAGAATCTGCATGTTAAGTAAGCCGCAGTAGCAATTTAAATTCCGGATCTTTCCTTGATGCCGGAAGAGAAAAGGGAGGAAACAGAATTATTTCTGTATCCTCCCCTTTTTTTCACTAAGCGTGGTTTGATGCTTATGTGACAACGCTGGATTTTAATCTGAGAACTGGAAAATGGTTGTCAAATATGTTACAATCGTTAGAGATATAAAGTTTAGATTAAAAACAGTTAAAATAAAATGACAGGGGGCGGAATGAAAATGCAAAGATGGTGTAAATATACAATATCTGTAATATTGACAGGGATTTTGCTTGTCAGTGTGACTGGAACTGCTTCAGCGGGAGATGATCCGGAAATCGAATCCCTTCAACGCATCATTAGCGATAAGGGATATAATTGGACGGCAAAAAGAACATGGGTGACCGATCTTTCAGAAGAGGAGTTTCAAAAACTTCTTGGCGCCAGAATTCCGGAAGAATTACAAAAACGGATTGACCGTCAGCCTAAAAAAGAATTTGTTATGCCACAGTCGTCACTTTTTCCTGCCAGCTATGATTGGCGTGATTTCGGTATTGTAACACCTGTAAAAAATCAGGGAGCGTGTGGAAGCTGCTGGGATTTTGCGGCAATCGGAGCTCTGGAGGCGGTCCTCGCTATTAATGAATCTGTGGAGTACGATCTTTCAGAACAGCAGATACTTTCATGCGTTACCCCGGGGACGGGGTGCGGAGGCGGGTGGTATTCATGGGCATGGGATTATATTAAAAGCAACGGGGCTGTACTCGAATCGTGCATGCCTTATGAAGCTGATGATACGGTTCCATGCACCGATGGGTCATGCGTGAAAGTTGCTACTGCGGGAGATTGGATAGATGTTCAAAACAGTGTTGCGGCAATAAAAGAACAGGTGCTTATTTCTCCCGTCGCTACAACCTTTACTGTATATGATGATTTTAAATCGTATGGGGGGGGATGCTATGAGCACGAGGGAGATGATCCTATAAATCATGGGGTCGTTATTATCGGCTGGGATGATAGTATGTGCAGTAGTGAAGGGGCATGGCTGATTAAGAACAGCTGGGGGGCCGGTTGGGGAGAATCAGGATTCTTCTGGATTAAGTATGGTTCATGTAATGTTGGAACGGCGACGCAGCGTGTTATTTACAGCTCCGGGACTGAAATGTTTTTTGATCAGTATTCAATTAATGATCCAACGGGTGATGGAGATGGAAGAGTAGATCCCGGCGAGAGTGTAGAAATGCCTGTTACACTATTTAGTAATATTCTTGCGGCCCAGCGCGCGAATGTTCAGGCGAATATTTCTACTTCGAGCGGTATCGTTGATATAACGCAGCCTAATTCAAGTTATGGTACAATGGACCCCGGGGATTATTCGATAGGGACACCCGCTTATGAAATAACCGTCAATGAATTTGTTCAACCGGGAACAATTATCACATTTGTTCTTAATGTTACCGCCGATGGCGGGTTCAGCGAATCTGATTCATTTGAAGTGGCAGTTGGGGATTGTCCCCTTCTTCTTGTAGATGATGACGATGGTGCAGGTTTAAATAATTATATAGAGGAGACTCTGGATAATAACGGTTATCTCTATGAAGTTTGGGAAGAGAGTAAAAGAGGATATATTACCGGGTCCGCTATGGCGGCCTATTCAGCTGTAATATGGATGACCGGGGTTGCGGGTGATATTGAATCTTCAAACATGACCGCTATTACGTCATTTTTTGGGTCCGGCGGGAATTTACTGATAACCGGTCAGGATATAGGATGGTACTTAAATTATGAAGGAAACCCCGGCGAAATTGCCTTTTATAATGATTATCTGCATGCTGATTACATCGGGGATGATTCAGGATATAGAAGCCTATGGGGTATACCCGGAGAGCCTGTAGGCGGCGGACTTATATTTAGTATTGGAGGGGGGGATGGAAGTAACAATCAGGATTGGCCCAGTGAGATTAATCCGCTGGGTGGAGCAAGTGCCGTTTTTGAGTATAACCCGGGAATCGAGGGAGCTATAAAGTATGATGGGGCGTACGACTTGATTTACTGTGCTTTTGGAATTGAGGCTATTAATGTTTCCGCGATGCGTGATACCGTGGTGAGGCGCAGCCTCGAATGGCTGGTGGACTCATGGCCCGATATTGAGCAGCCGCAGATAGAGGCCCTTGCTCCAAATGGCGGTGAAACCTTTCAATGCGGGCAGGAATGTGAAATAGAGTGGAACGCCTCTGATAATACCGCGGTTACTTCAATAGATATACTTTTGTCCAGGGACAGCGGAGCAAGTTTCCCCGATACAATTGCTACAGGGGAATCAAATGACAGTTTATTTGTCTGGTTGGTTCCGGACAGCGTTAGTAGTTCGTCGCGAATTAGAATTATCGCGAGAGATGCCGCCGGTCTCGCGCAGTACGATGATTCAGACGGTGATTTTTCTACAGATCTAATAACGGAAGGCCCCGACAACCCGGATCCGGGACGGTTCGTGCTCTCTCAAAATATCCCGAATCCTTTTAATCCTATTACAACAATAGGGTTCTATATTCCACGCAGGGCTAATGTAAATATTTCAGTATATGATGTTACAGGCCGGCTTGTCCGTGTATTGCTAGATAAAGAGGTTGAGTCTGGAAAATCGGAAATTACCTGGAATGGAACCGATGTTAATGGGAGAAATGTCGGATCAGGTGTTTATCTTTACAGGATGGCCTCGGAAGATTTTGAAAGAACGGCCAAAATGATACTTATGAAGTGAGGATTTATCTTATTCGGTCAAGTTTTTCAGTAATTAATTGAAAACATTTTTCCGATGCACCACTATTGCTTCTAATGAAATTCTCTGCGCTCTCTCCGGTTTCGTTTAGAAGTTTCCGGTTTTGGATAAATTTTGCGATGGTGTCAGAAAACTCGTTGGGTGTTCTGACGATTTTTCCGGCTCCAAGGGAAATGAGCCCTAAGGCTTCATGTGAATTATTGATCCTGGGCCCGAAAAGAGTCGGAAGAGAGAAAACGGATGGTTCCATTACATTGTGCACACCTGTTGTAAAACTTCCTCCTATATAGGCAACAAAACCGAAGCGGTAAAGTTCGGCGAGATAGCCTACTCCATCAGCGACAATTACCGGTTTCGTAATAGAAGCGGCCTTATACAGTGATGATAGAAGGTGAAAGTCAAGTTTTTCCCCTTTGAGACTTATCTTGATTTCGCCAAGGCGTTTGAGTGTGGGTTCATGAGGAACTAATATTAATTTTAGGTTCGGGTGATCTTTGGATAGTTTGCTGAATCCGCGGATAACCAGTTTTTCATCTTCAGGCCAGGTGCTGCCGGCAATAACAAAATCGCCGGCGGCAGAGGTAAGTATATCAGGCAGGTTTGCGGTTGAATTATTTGTTCGTTGCAAGACCTGATCGAATCTTGTATCTCCGGCTGTAAATATATTACTGTTTTGTCCGTATTCCCTGAATCTATCCGCGTCTTCGTCGGAGATTGCGGCTATAGAATCAAGAAGGGAGTAAAGGTGTCCGTAGAAACTCTTAGCGAAGGTTGAAAGCCTTTTTGAGGATGAAGAGAGAGTTCCGGAAATAAGGATTTGTAGAATATGAAGCTTTGAAGTTTCTACGATTAGATTCGGCCAGAGGTCGGAATGCACATAGATTACCATATCGGGCTTTAAAGTTTTAAGGCAGAATCGGGCGTTTCGCGGAGTATCGAGTGGAAGATAATCAACAAAGCTGATTATTTCTGTTTCTTCTGTACGGCTGAATTTGTCGTAGAGGTTTATACCTGATGGAGAATAGAACGTAAGCGCAACTTCAACCGATCGTTTTAGTTTCTCTGAAAGGAGAGAAATCACCGGTTTGGCCTGAAGAAATTCCCCGACAGAAGCTACATGAAACCATATAAGCCTTTTTTCTCCGTTCAAATTCCGGCTTTTCCCCTTCCACCTTTTTTTTATTCCTTTGCGGGCATGAATTCCTTCAGCGATCTTGCCGTTGAATATCCCCGCCACTCTGACAAGGGGTGGGGCAATATAACTGAGCATGGTATATATTTTTTGTCTCAGAAACATAAAACAATTCCTTTTTAAATCATCTGCTGCCTGTGTTTCCTCCGAGTATCGATTCGATTGCTTTCAGAACCTCTGCTACTCCAATCGATGTCAAACATTCTTTTGTACCAAGTGGACAGAGGGATGATCCGCTTCTCGAGCATGGCCTGCAATCCAGTTCAACTTCAATAGCGGCGCTCTCTTTCATGCGGGGGTAGTATCCGAATGCTTTTACGGTTGGGCCGAATAGGGCTGCTACTGGAGTTTCGACCTGTTCGGAAAGGTGCAGCAGAGCTGAATCATTAGTGACGAGAAGACGGCATTTTTTAAGAACAGCTCCGGTTTCCAATATTGTAAGTTTGCCTGCAGTGTTAACTATGGGATACTGAGCCGCTTCTTCAATTCTGCCGGCCAGTGACTTTTCTTCTTCTCCTCCAACCAGTACAATGGCAAAGTTGCGTTTTCCCAGCTCAGCTGTAAGATCCCGGAATCTTTCTTCGGGCCATCTTTTTGTGTCCCACCTTGCTCCGGGAGCGACTGCAATTAGCTCTCTATCTTTAAAATTGGATAGTTCGATTAGAATATCCGCTTTTTTGATAGTTTTCAGTGGTAGATGGAGCCTGCTATGTTCATCTTTCAGGGATGAAACTCCAAGTAACTCTGCTAACTCAAGGTATTTTTCCCTTTGTGATTTATACTCCTTGTAGAAGTTCTGCTTATATTTTATAAGCATCCCTTTTCTTATCTGGTCTTTCCGAATCTGAATTTTTCTGTTTGCGCTGATCGTATGGTAAAGAAAATTACTCCTGATTACATTGTGGGCATCCAGAATAATATCATATTTATTCTTTATGATTTTTTTTCGAAGCCTTAGAAGTTCAATGAACCGATCACTCACTAATGTATAAATGCCGTTAATATTTCGGTTTTCTTCAAACAATCCGCTATATCTTTCTTTTGTAGCGAGATCAATTCTGCTATTTGGAAAGCCGGCGCGAAGCCTGTTCAAGAGGGGCAGCATCAAAATAATATCTCCAAGTGAACTGAACCGTATCACAAGAATTTTTAAAAGTCCGGTGTCCATATAGTCCAATCAACTCAGGGAAATTGTTTAAATGCGGGATTATTGTATTACAACGAAATTAGTATATAGGAAGAACTATTAAAAGTCTATATGTTATTATATTATTTCGAGAGAGAGGGGGAGTTAAATGAGGAATTAAAAGATCTTTTTACCTATAATTTGATTAGTAAATTTTATTTCATTATATTCCTAAATATTAAATATCATATTTAGTAAAAATTATTGAAATCTGACGGGAAAGGGTTAGCATGGATAGAGGCAAAATGATTGGGCAACGGCTCAAAAAAAATAGGCTTGCGAAAGATATGACTCTCAAAGATGTTGAGTCTAAGGCGGGAGTTTCGGCTACTCATATTTCAGAAATTGAACGGGGAATGACCTCTCCTACGATCGGGGCTTTGTCCAGAATTTGTGAGGCTATTGGAGTAGAGTCTGCAAGTCTAATTAAAGAAAAATATCTTTCCCGAATGTCAATTGTAGGAAAGAATGAACGTAAAGCGATGCAGTTCAAAGATTGGGGCGCAACATATTCTTCTTTGACAAAAGATATCAGCAATCCAAAATTTTCTTTTCTCGAAGTAAAACTAGAACCTGGAATTAAACGGCCTGAAGGAAAAAGCACCCATGAAGGAGAAGAATTTGCTTTTGTCACTAAAGGAGTTATGGAAATAATAATCGGGGACGAACAGTATATTCTAAAGGAAGGTGACAGCATTCATTATAGAGCCGATAGACCGCATGCTATGAGAAATATTGGTGGGGTCACTTGTTGTGCGGTCTGGGTAACATCGCCGCCATATACGCTGTAATGGTTTAATTCTTGATGTCAAAGGGAAAGGGAAAGATGGTAGAAACAAACCGAGTCGGCAAAAGAATAAAGAAGGTTAGAGAAGCTAACTATATGACACTTAAGAAGCTTGAAGCAAAGGC
>JAUXHZ010000305.1 GCA_030621255.1 Candidatus Latescibacterota bacterium | reverse complement strand
ACTCAGGGGAAAAGTGATGAAGCAAATCGCAATTATATTATCGGTTTCTTTTTTTCTTTTGCTAGTTTCCTGCGCCGGGAAAAGAGTGCATATCCAGGAAGAATCTATCCGCAAGGTTATAACTCACAGAGTAGCCGAAGGAGAAACATGGGAGTCTATAGCCGAAGATTTTTATATGGATTCCAAAAGGGCCCCAGCGCTTGCTTTTTATAATGGACTAGAAGAGGGAGAGGCCCCTGAACCCGGTTCCGGCGTAAGGGTGCCGTTTTCGGAAGATGACCTTGACGCGATAGAAAAAGATATAGATGCCGCTAAAATTTATAACTTGGGGCTAAAACTTGTCTCAGACGGAAATTATGCTGAAGCGATAAGAAAATTCCAGAAGGCTTTAAAGCTAGACCACTCTCTGCATGACGCTTCATTTAATCTCGCGGTTACTTATCAGCGGCTCGGTCTTCACAAAAATGCCGTGACCGTCCTTCGCGACTTATCGATTCGTGTAAAGGGAAAACCTAAATATCTATTCGCCCTTGGCAATTCGCTTTTCCATATCGGCAAAATTGAAGATGCCGAAAAATCCTTTCAGGGAGTTCTTGATTCCGCCCCGGCTCATTTAAAATCAATTTATTCACTGGCGATAATTTATGAAAAAAGAAATAAAAAAGAGAAAGCCCTAGAAATGTGGCAAAGGTATCTAAAACTTGATCCCTCGAGTGACTGGGCGGATAAAGCGCGTTCCCATCTTGCCGCCATAAGGAGCTCCGAGGGGGGAAACGAGTGATCCGCCTCGATAATCTTTCCCTTTCCATAGATAATAGAAATATTTTGAGCCCGCTGAATCTCCAGATTGAGGATGGCCGGTGGATTGCTCTGACCGGGGGGAACGGTTCCGGCAAGAGTACTTTCTGCAGGTTAGTGGCGGGATTGAGTGAACCAACAGAAGGAAGCCTCTTTGTTGACTCTGATTCTTTCGAATCGGCTGTTTCAACAGGAATAGCTATGCAGAATCCGGACAGTCAGTTTATTACGACTACCGTTAAGAGGGAAATTCTTTTCGGGGTGGAGAATCTTGGGTTAAGGGAAGAGGAGCAGAAAGAAAGGCTCACGGAAGCGTTAGCCGCGTTTAGGCTGGAAGATCTTTCGGCAAGGAATCCTCATACACTTTCAGGTGGAGAAAAACAGCGGCTTCTCCTGGCTTCCGTATGGGTGCTGAATCCCCGTCATCTTATTCTTGATGAACCCCTTTCTTTTCTCGACAGGACTGGTAGGCAGGATTTTATAAAACTAGTAGAGAATTTGTTTTATAACAGGGGCGTAACCGTTTTATGGGCAACTCTCAGCCCCGATGAGATACCGCCGGCGGACAGGGTTATTTATCTTAAGAAAGGGCGAATTTCGTTTGACGGTTCAAAGGAAGATTTTAAAGGTGCTGCGGGTGAAGACGTAATCAAGAGAGGAGGCGCCGCGACGCGTAAAATAGAAGGTGAGGACAAACAGCCTTCTACGGCGGAAAAAACCGGATATTATGATAAAGGGGAAGAAACTGATATTTTTCAAAGTGATAGCGGTATTGAATACGCGGTTAGTATCGAAGACGCGATTATTTCACATGAAGAAGGGAATTTTTCTCTTCAGGTTGAAAGCCTTAATATCCGAAAGGGGGAGGCCGTTGGAATAACCGGGTCGAACGGCTGCGGTAAAACAACACTTTTGTTAACATGCGCCGGATTGCTCGCCGCCCGGGAAGGGCGCGTCAAAATATTGGGGAAAACTGTTGCTTCGATGCGTGATTTTCAGCCCGGCAGGGCCGCAGTCCTTTTTCAGACACCTGAAGAGGGGTTTTTCGCGTCAAACATTGAAGAAGAGGTAGCATTAGGATACAAGGCTTTCAAGGGAGATGAAGGTGTAAATGAGGCGGTTGAGCTAGCTCTTGAGGCTGTGGGGCTTGACTACGGCGGCTTTAAAGAGAGAAATCCATTTTATTTATCTCAGGGGGAAAAGAGGCTTTGCGCGATAGCTTCTGTTCTTGTTTTTTCAGCGGAACTCTACCTTTTTGATGAGCCCGCGCTGTTTCTCGATGGCGAGGCGAGAAATAGGCTTATATCAACGCTTAACAGGCTTAGGGGGTCAGGGGCGACACTAATTGTTGTTTCACACGACAGGGAGTTCTTAAGCGATGTAACAAGCAGGATTATTGAACTATAGTATTCCTGCAACAGTTTTAAAATATATAATTTGACGATGTATGAAAAAAGTGTA
>JAUXHZ010000354.1 GCA_030621255.1 Candidatus Latescibacterota bacterium | reverse complement strand
AAACTCATCCCCATCCAGTGTATCAAGAGAAATGTTCACTCTGGACAACCCCGATTCTTTTAGAAGCAAAGCCTTTTCTATGGAAAGAAGGGAACCATTCGTGGTCATTCCCAATTCATCAATCCCCTCGCAACGAGAAAGCATCGCGACAAGCACTTCAATATCTCTCCGAACCAAAGGCTCTCCGCCTGTAAGGCGCACCTTCATTATGCCCAGACGGGCTGCGCAGCGGACGATTTCTGATATTTCCTCAAAAGAGAGTATTTCTTCGTGTGACTTTAAATTCACCCCGTCCTCGGGCATACAGTAGACACATCTGTAATTGCACTTATCCGTTACTGATATCCTAAGATAGTCAATTTTTCTTCCGAATCTGTCCTTCAGCATCCTGTATCTCCATTACTTTACTAATGTAACTTCAACCCTTTCGCCCGCCTCTATCCTATCAGTACCTACCGGTATAGAAATAAAGCCGTCCGCGGCTGTATACGCTTGAATATGCGCTGACCCGTGGTATTCAACAATCCTGGCCTTTCCATTTTCAATCAGTTTTACAGGAAGATGCGAAATGCGGGCTGTTTTCCTGCGCTCAACGGTCTCCGCCAGTTCGGCAATAACACGCCGGGGGGTCCATTCCGCTCCCATGAGAGCAAAACAGAACGGTTTAACAAACAGCTCAAATATAACAAAAGTCGAAACGGGATTGCCCGGAAGCCCGAAAACATAATCATCTTTTCCTTTTCCAAAAACAGTTGGTTTTCCGGGTTTAACCGCCACCTTCTCAAAGAGGAGATCAAAACCCCTGTTTATTAATACTCCGGGGACAAAATCGAATTCGCCCATCGAGACCCCTCCCGAAAGAAGGAAGATATCAACGCCGCCTCGATTCCGGTCAATAATTTCACCAATAGCTTCCGGCGTATCTTCCGCTATACCAAGATAGCGGAATTCAAATCCGGCGCTCTTCGCCTGAGCGGCAAGCTGACTGCTGCTGCTGTTTCGTATCATAGCCCCTTCCGGTTCGCGGGCGGGTTCCACAAGCTCGCTTCCGGTGGCAATAATACCGATCATAGGGTTTTTTGATACCGGGACATCAACACACCCCACAGCGGCAAGCACCGCGATCTCCGGCGCTCCAATTACCGTTCCCTTCTTCAGCACGATATCACCCCCGGCAACATCCTCCGCCCTGTAGCAGATATTCCTTCCCGCGCTCTTGTGCTTTACAATAAGCTTGCCCTTTTCAATTTCCGTGTGTTCCACCATCACTACGCGGTCAGCGCCTTCTGGTACAATCGCGCCCGTCATAATTTCCGAACACTCCCCTTCCGCGATTCTTTTCTCCGGAGCCTTACCGGCCGGAATAGTTTCTATAATTTTAAGGGGGGCGTCAAGATCGGCCGATCTGCACGCGTACCCGTCCATTGCTGATTTGTTAAATGGAGGCATATCAACATCCGAACTGATATCCTCACAAAGAACCCTGTTTTGAGCTTCACTCAGTGAAAGGTTTTCTCTGCCAAGCGGAGCCGCGGACTC
>JAUXHZ010000122.1 GCA_030621255.1 Candidatus Latescibacterota bacterium | reverse complement strand
GTCACAAGTTTTCCGTTTCTTTTTCCTGTATGTATACAAATTACACCTTTCCCGCCTCTCTTCTGGTTCCTGTATTCCTTAACATCGGTCCTCTTCCCAAAGCCATTCTTGGTGACGGCAAGAAGCTCTGCTCCGGCCTTTACAACAACCATTTCAACCACTTCGTCCTCATCACCCACCCAAATCCCCTTTACTCCCATTGTAGCCCTCGCAGTTACCCTGACTTCGGTTTCATTAAATCTAATCGCATTGCCTTTCTTCTTGGCAAGGATAATATCGTCATTTCCGGAAGTCATCTCGGCCCGCACAAGACCGTCATTCTCTTTCAGGTCGATCGCTATTATTCCATCTCTCCTGGGGTGGGAATATTCGCCCAGAGGGGTTTTCTTTATGCGTCCCCTTTTTGTGGCCATTACAAGATTAAGGTCCCTGCTGAAATCATCGACCGGAATAAAAGCCGTAATCCTTTCTTCATTCGATAACTGGAGCAAATTAACTATCGCCTTACCCCTCGACAGCCTTCCGCCTCTTGGAATCTGGTGCACCTTCAGCCAATAGCATTTACCCCTGTCAGTGAAGAAAAGAATATAGGAATGAGTGGACGCTATGAAGAGCTGTTCGACAAAGTCCTCATCTTTCATATCCATTCCTTTAACGCCCTTGCCGCCCCTCTTCTGGCGGCGGTATGTGTCAATAGCAATCCGTTTGATATAGCCTGTATGAGTTATTGTGATTATCATATCCTCTTCGGCAATAAAGTCTTCTACTTCAAATTCGCCTTCCCTCGCTATTATCTCCGTTCTTCTTTCGTCTCCGAACCTCTCTTTCACATCATCAAGTTCCGCATCGATAATACCAATGAGCCTGGTCCGGCTCTCCAGAATAGTTTTGTAATATTCTATCTTTTGGATAAGCGCCAAATATTCTTCCTCTATCTTTTTTCTCTCAAGCCCTGTAAGCCTCTGGAGTTTCATGTCCAGAATTGCCTGAGCCTGAATTTCCGTAAGGCCAAACTGTTGCATAAGCCCATTTTTTGCTTCTTTTGGAGAAGCGCTCTTTTTAATAAGTTTTATTATGGCATCTATATTATCCAGGGCCTTTTTATACCCCTCGAGTATATGAGCCCTTTCCTCGGCCCTCTTCAGATTAAATTTTGTCCTTCTTGTTACAACTTCCTCCCGGTGATCTAAAAAGGCCGTCATTGCCTCTTTCAGGTTCATCACCTTGGGCCTAAGCCCGCCCATCAACGCCAATAGAATTATACCGAAACTTGTCTGAAGCTGTGTGTGCTTATAAAGCTGATTTAATACAACCTTTGGGTAGGAGTCTCTTTTTAACTCTATAACCATTCTCATTCCATCTTTGTCAGATTCATCCCTTATATCACTGATGCCGGACAGCTTGCCATTCCTTACCAGCTGGGCCGTATTTTCGATTATCCTCGCCTTGTTAGTCTGATACGGAATCTCTGTTACGACGATCCTTGATTTTCCCTTCTCTTCGGTTTCTATATTTGCCCTCGCTCTGACAAGTAGCTTTCCCCTGCCCGTTTCATAAGCTTCCCTTATACCTTCTCTTCCGCATATTATTCCGCCTGTCGGGAAATCCGGCCCGGGAACGATTTCGCATAGCCTCTCAATGCTAACCTCCGGATTCTCCAGAATGGCCTTAAGCCCATTGATTATTTCCACAAGGTTGTGAGGCGGAATATTGGTGGCCATACCAACAGCTATTCCCGAGGCTCCGTTTATAAGAAGGTTTGGGATTTTTGCGGGCAAAACGAGAGCCATCTGTCTGGTATTATCGTAGTTCGGCCCGAACTCCACCGTCTCCTTATTTATGTCTTCCAGAAGTTCTTCGGCGATTTCCTCCATTCGCACTTCGGTATATCTCTCGGCCGCCGCCGGGTCACCGTCTATAGAGCCAAAGTTTCCCTGCCCTTCAACAAGCGGATACCTGAGCGAAAAGTGTTGCGCCATTCGAACTATCGCGTCATATGCCGATGCTGTGCCGTGCGGGTGGTAGTTTCCCGTTACATCACCTGTCACCTTGGCCGATTTTCGGGATGGGCGGTTGTGCGCGAGGTTCAGGTCGTTCATCGCAAGCAAAATGCGCCTATGTACCGGCTTTAGTCCATCCCGGACATCCGGAAGAGCCCGGGAAACTATAACACTCATCGAATAATCTAGATAGCTGTCTCTCATTTCATCTTCGATATAGCTCTGGATTATGTTCTGTCTGTTAATCTGCATTTATTTTATCCTCCTAAAGACTCTTCCGCACTACAACTCCACTCATACTCACGGCTACAATATTGCAAGGTTTTTTTACACTATTAAACATCCAGATTTTTAACATATGTCGCGTTTTCCTGAATAAACATCTTTCTCGGTTCAACTTTATCGCCCATAAGAATCGTGAATGTCTGATCAGCTTCTACCATATCTTCCAGTATAATTTGGCGCATCACTCTTCGTTCGGGATCCATCGTCGTCATCCAGAGTTGGTCCGGGTTCATCTCTCCCAACCCTTTATACCGTTGAAGCGATATTCCCTTTTCTCCTCCAAATTCTTCGATAATGCTAATCCGTTTTTCTTCGTTGTAAGCGTATTTTTCCTTCTTTCCCTTTTTAACTTTATAGAGCGGGGGCTGGGCAATATAAATGCACCCTTCGGTTACCAATTCGGGCATGTATCGGAAAAATAAAGTCAGGATCAATGTTCTTATATGTGAGCCGTCCACATCAGCGTCTGTCATGATTATCACTTTGCGGTATCTTATTTTGGAAATGTCAAAATCCTCTCCAATTCCGGTTCCGAGGGCAGTAATAATCGTTTTTATTTCTTCATTTGAAAGGATTTTGTCCATTCTTGCCTTTTCCACATTCAGTATTTTCCCCTTAAGGGGTAAAATCGCCTGGAATCTTCTATCCCTTCCCATTTTTGCCGAACCGCCTGCCGAATCGCCCTCAACGAGAAATAGTTCGGAATGTTCGGGGTCTTTTACCGAACAGTCCGCTAGTTTTCCCGGAAGGCTTCCTGATTCCAGAACCGATTTTCTTCTTACCAGCTCTTTTGCCTTTCTGGCGGCAGTTCTGGCTCTTGCGGAATCTATCGCTTTTCTGACAATTTTCTTCGCAATCGTAGGGTTTTCCTCTAGAAACTCTCCTAGCTTCTGCCCTAGAATCGTTGCCACCATTCCCATCATTTCACTGTTCCCCAATTTACCCTTTGTCTGGCCCTCAAACTGAGGTTCCGGAAGCTTAACGCTGAGCACCGCGGTTATCCCTTCCCTTACATCATCTCCGGAAAGCACTATTTTGTTATTCTTTCCCTGCTTAAAAAGATTGTTCTTCTGAGCATAGCTGTTCAGAATTCTGGTTAGGGCTGTTTTAAATCCCGACAGATGAGTTCCCCCGCTAATCGTATTAATATTATTCGCGAACGTGAATATTTTCTCCCCATACGAATCATTGTACTGGATAGCAATTTCAACCGCGCAGTCATCTTTCTCTTCATAGATATAAATCGGTTTACTGTGAAGTACGCTTCTGTTTTTATTCAGCATTTCCACAAAAGAAACTATCCCGCCATCGTATTGAAAGTTATGTTTTTTACCGAACCTTTCGTCGGTAAAGATAATGTTGATCCCTTTGTTTAAAAAGGCCAGCTCTCTTAACCTTTGAGAAATAGTGTCGAAACTGTATTCTGTTGTTGAAAATATCGCGGGATTTGGACGGAAAGTTATTTTTGTGCCGGTCTTCTTTTTATTTTCCTCCAATGGGACAGCTTTTAAAGGAGCTACAGGAGTTCCGATTTCATATCTCTGCATGTGCCGGGCTCCATCCCTCCATATTTCCACTTCCATCCACTCCGAAAGAGCATTTACGACAGACACCCCTACCCCGTGAAGCCCTCCAGAAACCTTGTAACTCTTATGGTCAAACTTTCCGCCGGCATGCAGCATTGTCATTACAACTTCCACGGCCGGCTTTTTTTGGGTCGGGTGTATATCAACCGGTATCCCTCTTCCATCGTCTTCAACAGTTACCACGCCGCCTGAGCTGACATTAACAACGATACGATTACAATACCCGGCCATAGCTTCATCTATACTATTATCCACAACTTCATAAATCATGTGATGAAGCCCGTGGATATCCGTACTCCCTATATACATGGCGGGCCTCTTTCTTACCGCATCCAGGCCCTTTAAAACTTGTATCCCTTTCGCTGTATAATCTTTACTCATTCCGCTCCTTCCTCCCTCTTGATAAAAAGACGCATCCCCTTTATTGAAATCCCGGGGAATCTGCTTTTTATCCTCGCTATTATTTTTTTTTGCAAAAACCTTATCTCCTGCATCCAGATATTATTCTCTGCTTCTACAAAAAGAATACCATTTCGCACGTCTCTTAGACCACTTCTTTTTGCCAGTTCTTTACCTACTATCGAAGGCCACTCCCTTACCAGTTGCCCTTCCTCTAATCTCCCCTCAATACCAAGGGCTTTAAACACCTCGGGTAAAATTTCCCTCACAGGGGTCCCGCGGCTGTCCTTTCTTTTTTTTCTCTTTCTCATATTCATACCGAATGGTATTACGAAACAGTTTTAAAATAAACAAGAATATTATAGCTTCCCGCTCCCATCTTCCAGCGCATTTTTACAACATTCTCCACAGCCTCCTACTGCTGCGTTATAACCCCTTTATCGATATTAAAATTTCCCACTCCTTT
>JAUXHZ010000343.1 GCA_030621255.1 Candidatus Latescibacterota bacterium | reverse complement strand
GAACTCCCATCCGCTCAAGGGCCATACAAATCTCATAGAATCCCGTGCTCGCAATAAGAATAAGGATAGAGCCCGCAGTCAGAAAGAATCTTATTAAAATTGAAACAAAAGAAACCCATCCTGCGGAAATTTCCACTCCTGCCAGAACAAAGATCGTTTCACGGTCAAAGAAAGGATTGAAAATGGCAATTAAGATTACTATCGGAGATATAATCAGAATCTTTTTCGTTAAATAACCTGCGGGGAGCTCCCCTGAAACCAGTAAAAATATGGGGAAAGCAAAATAGGATATCAACGCGGATATTTCGTATCTACTGAAGGATAGTACTGTGAAAATAAAAAACACGCTGACGATTATTTTTGCCCGGGGGTCAAGACGATGAACCAGTGTGTTCTTATTAGATAACTCATCCATATACAAAACATCATCTCTTGCTGATCCAATATTCATGAGTTTTGCTCTCAGGCCGAATTATCAGTTTTCATCCTGAAGGTTTAAGTTTCCCGCGCAATGATAATGAAACAAGAAAGGTTACAACAAGAGTCAATAAACCTCCCACTACACCCGCTATGGTAGTTTCAGAATTAATATCAGGCCAAACCTCTTCTTTATCCCCGCTCTCTTGAGAAATAGAATAATCAGGCATGATAGCCGTTTTTTCCTGAAGAACAGCTAAGGGTGAATAAACCCCCTTTTCCGGCGCTTCAAGTTCGGATCCGGCCGTTTTGAATATCGACCATTCCAAACCATCAGGATTATTTGAAGCAAACCAGGAAAGAACACCGCCGATAATGACCGCACCCATAAGAAAGGTAGCAAGGAGTTTTTTCATGGAGAGAGCGCCGGAATTGGCCGGCCTTAATACTCCCAGAATCTCCGGCCTGGCGTTCCATACAAAGATTACGACAGCGGCGGTTACAAAACCCTCTACTATCCCGATAAACAGATGTACAGGCTGCATCAATAATACAAATGTACTAAACGTAAGACTGCTTATACCGGATAAAAGTGTTTCGATTACCACGCTGAACGCGCCCAACTGAAGACTTACAACAGAAGCTATAACCGCCGCTATAACTACCCTTGATTTGCCTTGACGCTCGGAAACCATTCTTTTGAAAATCAGGGGATAGGCAATAAATGCCGGGAAAAATCCCATGTTAAATATATTACATCCCAGGGCAAGTATTCCTCCATCAGCAAAAAATAGCGCCTGAACAACAAGTACTGAAGAAATAACAATAAAAGCGGCGTGAGGGCCAAGAATAACCGCCAGGAGAAGCCCCCCCCCAAGGTGCCCGCTTGAACCCGTTCCCGGTATCGAAAAATTTATCATTTGAGCGGCAAAAATAAAGGCGCCAAGCACTCCCATAAGGGGTACTCGGATATTATCAAGAGAATCTCTTAATTTTCTTGAGCAATACCACAGAAGAACACTTGTTGACATCCACAATGTTCCCCCTACAGCGGGCGACACAAGCGCGTCTGACATATGCATAAAGTCACCTTCTATCTAACCCGTAACATTTTTGTTCATTATCTTGCTAGAAACATGCTACTTAACAACAGATTGGTCAAGTTTAAATAATTGTTCCTTTTTATTTACTATCAAATTTACCAGTCTTGGGATTTTACGGCAATCCCCGTGTTAAACGGATGTAATGAAACAAAATTGGTTATTGAGCGTATTAATCATTGAGTGGCGAAATGTTGTTGGTTACAATCGGCATATCTATACGCTGGAGAATTAAAAAAATAGTTTTTAAAAAAACTCTCGAGAAAGGCATTAATATGAAGAAGTTTTATATTGCAACTCTTATCCTTTTTTTCATCCTT
>JAUXHZ010000320.1 GCA_030621255.1 Candidatus Latescibacterota bacterium | reverse complement strand
ATGGCGGTGGAAACTCCTCTTTCAGTGCAGAAGAAGATAGTCTGCAGCGGCAGTGGGATTGGCCTTGATTATCAGATGGCACGATCGCTCAAAACACTGTTGGGTTATGATTATAGCTGGTATTCAGATAAAAATAGACGCAATTTGCTGAAAGCCGCTTTTCAGTGGAGGATAATTTCTTCACCCGTTAAGGTAGAACTTCAGCCCGGTTATACCTTTTTCTCATTCAGGGAATGGAAACCGAATGGATATTATAATCCCGAGGAATATCATAATATTGGCCTGCAGCTTGGGATTAGCGGGGAATTGTTAGAGAGTTTATATTACAGAGTAGAGGGAAGTTTTTCGCGTGAAAAAGAAAAAGGGGATAATTTCTTTTCTGTCGGGTCGTTCAGGTCGACTATTGAATGGAAGGCTGGAAGAAATCTGGAAATGGGCGGTGAATATTTTGTCTCCAATTCACGTGTGGCGGGGGAAGCGGGATACAGCAGGAAACTTGGGCGGATATTTATAAAAGCGATTTTTTGACGGGCAGTTATGATAATTTTCAGAGTAAAGAAAAGTATAATAATAGCGGTTATTATAGCCGGTATTATTATTAGTTCCTGTTCAGAAGAGATAGGCCGTGAGGCTGAAAGCAGTTTGGCTCTTTCTAACGATGGAGTGCCGGTGCTTGCCTACCATTTTTTTAACAGCAGGAGCGGGATTGAACGCGGGTTAAGGGCGATAGGTACGGTCCTTCTGAATCTGCCGCTCCTAACGGTAAAAGATGCCTGGACCACGAGGGCGGATGATTTTGAACGGCATTTAAAATACCTTACTGAAAACGGATACAGAGCAATTAGTATGGCTGAGCTCAAAGCCTTTATGCTCGGCGATATTGATATTGACGGCAAGTGTGTGGTTATAACATTTGATGACGGTGACAGGAGTGTTTACAGATATGCTTATCCCCTTCTCGAGAAATACAATATGAAAGGCACGATCTTTCTTGTTACGTCAAAGGTGGGTCAGAGCTGGAATGATCTTAATATATCCTCATGGGAAGAACTGCGGGAGATGAAAAAATCGGGAATTATTGATATTGAATCCCATACACATAATATGCATTTCAAACTGAATGAGGGGGATATTCCTCACCCGGTGTTTAGCATTTCCACCGATGATTTGGATATTGAAAAAAAGGAAAATATATTTAAAGATCTTAAAAGATCAAGATTAGCACTGAACTTACATCTTGGGACAGAGTCCATGTTTCTGGCTTGGCCTTACGGTTACGGAACCGATCTGTCCGACTCGCTCGCCGGAGCGGCCGGTTTTGAAGGTATATTAACTTTGAGGAAAGGCAGAAACTATATTGGAGATTCTTTATTTGAAATAAAGCGTTTTACCATCTCATCACGGACATCTTTTAATGATTTCAAAGAGATTTTTAGTACTTCACATAAATAGAATTATTGCCGGTTCAAGCGGCTAAATGGATAGAAGAATGCCGGCCCATCTCCGGGCCGGCATTCTTCATTACGGAAGTAAAACTTACTCATCTTTCATTTTCTTCTTATGGTACGGGCAGCTGTGCCGCTTCGCCTTCTGCCTGTGGTTATTCTGCCGGAACGTGTTAATCTTGGCCTGGAACCCCTGCCCCGGGAGGAAACGGAGCGCCTTCTAAGAGCTGTGGAAGAAGCAGGGCGGCGGCGATCGTATGAAAGCCCGTGATTGCCGCGTGCCGGGTGATTGAAAGTGGCTGTGCCTCTGGTAGCGCTGCCGCGGGGCCTGCTGGTAAGGGGCAGGAATTTTCTGGTTCCCCGTTGAGTATAGCCGGGATTAATATATGACCAGCTGGCTCTGCCTGCTCTGTGGCGTCTTGCTTTGCCCCTTTGTGATCCGGTTTTTGCAAAAGATGTGGAAGAGGCGCTGAAATTGACAGGCGTGGAATCATAAGATTGACTCATCTTATCCCATTGACTATCCAATTCGTTGCTCATCGAAGAAGCCCAGGTAACAAACGATTCGTTCTCACCAGCAAAAGTTTTGCCGAGAGGAATAAATACAAGGGTTAATACGATCAGCAATAATGCCGAGTGTCTTAGTAAG
>JAUXHZ010000013.1 GCA_030621255.1 Candidatus Latescibacterota bacterium | reverse complement strand
CGTATGTTGAATCTCTTGCGGAGCACTCTGGCGAGCCGGAGTTCAGAGAACGGGGAGAATTTTTAAATGTTATATCGAATGAGACAGAGAGGCTTATTCGAATGGTGAACAAGGTTCTTGACATTTCCAGGATAGAATTCGGACAAAAAACCCTGAAAAGAAAAATCTTTAATCTCGGGAAGTTGATGAAAAACGTGGAGTCATCCATGCAGCCTTATCTAAAAGGGAAAGACCTTTGTCTTATCACAAACTTTCCCGAAGAACTTCCAGGAGTAGACGGCGATGAAGATTTGATAAAGCAGGTTTTTATAAATCTTATAGGCAATGCTATAAAATTCTCACTTCAAAAAGGAAAAATATTTATAGAGGCGGTAGAAGATGCTGTATCAATAACAATTTCTGTCAGGGATGAAGGTGAAGGAATTTCAGAAATGAAGCTGGATAATGTTTTTAAAAGATTCTATCAGGCCCATACCGGTCTTAATGAAGGAGTGGGGCTTGGTCTTGCTATAGTAAAGAATATTGTTGAACAGCATGGAGGATATATAAAAGTTAATAGCGAAGTCGGCAAAGGAACGGAATTTATTTTTACTTTGCCCAAAGAGCATCATTTTAACGATTTCCTCGGATTCCTTTTCAATTCAGCCGATTCCAAAAAGGAAATCAACGAAATGTTCAGTCTTTCGGTTCGTGTCGTCGCGGAGGTTCTTTCCGCGAAGATAGTGTCCGTTATGATACTTGACCAGCAACGAAAAGAATTGTTTATCAAGGATGCTTATGGATTGGATGAAGAAATTGTCAGAAACACAAGAGTCAAAGTGGGCAGCAGTATTGCCGGCAAGGTGGCCGAGAGCGGAAAACCGCTTCTTATTGAAAACGTTGAAGAAATCGGGATCGCTGATGGAAAGAGTAAACCTCAATACGAGACAAAATCACTGATAAGTGTACCGATATTGGTTGGGACTACTATTATCGGGGTTATAAACGCGAATAACAAGACATCAGGAAAATCTTTTAATGAAGACGATCTGGCTTTGCTTAAGAGTCTAGGCATGAGAATTTCAAAAGTAATAGAAAGAATGAGAATGTCGCAGGATTTTCACGCCTTTCTCAAAGAGACAATACAATCGCTTCGTTCTCTGCTGGAAATATTTGAAAGGGACAAATCAGGAGTCAGGCAACGGGTTGTCGATTGGTCAGTTAAGGTTGCAAAGAAACTAAATATCGAAAGAAAAGAGTCGAGGGTGATTCAATATGTCGCGAGCGTTCATGATGTTGGCATGACATGTGTCGGCGAAGATATTTTGAACAAAACACTCACCCTTTCTACGGAGGACATAAACAAAATAAGAAAACATCCGCAACGGGGAACCACCTTGCTCAGACCTTTTGAATTTGTTGAAATGGTCAGCAAGATTATACTTTTTCATCATGAACATGTTGACGGTAACGGATATCCGATGGGTTTGAAGGGTGATAAAATACCTATAGGAGCCAGGATATTGGCTGTTCTCGATGCATATGTTGCCATGATAAGCAGACGGCCTTACAGGAACGAGATGACTGCTGTCGATGCTGTTGAGGAGCTTGTAAGAAACGCGGGGACTCAGTTTGATTCATCAGTAGTCAGCGCGTTTGTTGATGTTCTTATGGATGAAGGGCAGATGGAAGTAGAGGAATATATGGAAATAGTGGAAAGAATGAGAATGAAATCAGGGAAACGGATTCTACATTGATTCTGGAGGAATTTTGCTCGGCTTAGGGATAGAAGAAATATTTGTAGGCTACTCGGGGTCGGCAACGTACCTGATCGTATTACTGCTGATGTCTGTGGTGGTAGGATTCGAGTATTTTGTCGCTGGGAATAGTTGGAAGGGGTGGAGGGTTGTGTCCGGGCTTATACTCCTGGGGTTTTCGAGATTGGTATTCCTTAGTCCCATTTTGGCGGAAAAGGCTTTTCTGTCAGCAGCTTCATTTCCTGCCGGGCAGGTGGGATTGTATGTTTTGATGGTATCGTGCCTCGAATCACGTAAGGAGAAATATCAAAGCCTGTGGAACAAAAATATGGTTACAGCTGGAATGATAAGTGGTGTGGTTTTCGCGGCGGGGAGCTTTTGGATATCAGGCGGCGGCATTTCTCCTGCGGGAGTACTGTTTCTAGTAGGGGGCTTTGCTTCTTTTGGTTTCTGGGTAGGATTCCTGGGAGAATTAAAAAGAGAGGACTCACCTAATAAAGTTATATGGATCCTTGGAATGGCCCTTTTTGTTATTGCGGGTTTAGTTAAGGGCTTATCGTTAGCCGGGATCATTTCTTCCAATCTGTTATGGAATCAGTTTGTTTCTCTCGCTGATATTGGGGGGCTCGCATTCCTTGCTATTTGTTCAGCTGCGGGCGGGAAAGAATCGCGAAATTTCAGGGAAAGGATTGAGAAAATCCGGGCGGAGGAAGATGGAAGCAATCAAATATGTAAAAACCTTCTCAGGCTGGGAAAAAATAGTGTATTACACAAAACTGTTTCAGAAAATTACCAGGAGATTGTTGAGGCGATTGTTGAGGAATTGGGGGTCGATTTTGTTTCACTCAGAACTTTGCAGGGCAACGGGGAACATTTATATATAAGGAGCAGTGCCGGAGAAGGGGGTGGATTTGTTTCTCCCGAGACGGACTCTTATCCGGAAGAAAAGTATGCCGAACATTTTGATGACAAATATAAAAAGGGGATGGGATATAAGGTTAACCGCGATATTCTGGGTGGAGATAGTAATATTTTTGTGCAACAGCCGATCGAATGGAAAAAGGACAATCTTTTTGTATATCCTATTATGGAAGGGACGATGATGGTCGGATTGTTTACAATGGGATTTTTCGATGACACATTCGAGATAAATCAGGATTTTCTCGCGTTTAGCGCCGGATTGACTTCCCAATTAATTCGGCATGAAAGACTTGAGGACAAGTATTACAGGAAAGAAATTGAAATAACACAGTATAAAAACGAGCTTGAAAATGCGAACCAACTGAAAACGAATTTTCTGTCGGTAATATCACATGAACTCAGGACCCCACTTACTTCTATAAAGGCGTACGCGGAGACACTTGCTGATAATGTTTTTTCGATCAAACGTAACACGATAGAAGATTTTCTCAATGTAATGAGTGAAGAGAATGACAGGGTAATCAAACTTGTCGATAATATACTTGATTATTCAACGATGGAAACAGGGCAATTAAAGTGTGTAAAAAAAAGATGCAATGTTAACAATATCCTGCAAAGTGTTTATAGCGATCTTGAAGATAAGATGTTTTCCGCCGGAATTAATTGTACTCTTCATCTGCCGAAATCTCCTGTTGTGATGTATGCGGATAATGAGCTGATCTATCAACTTACTAATAACCTAATAAACAACGCGATAAAATTCACTCCCCGCAAAGGGGAAGTGGCGATTTTTCTAGACGAGGAAGCTTCCGCTATCAGAATAGTGGTCCAGGATACAGGTAAGGGAATACCCGAAAAACAGCTGGAAAAGGTTTTTGAAAGATTCCACCAGGTTGATAACAGCAATACCAGGGAACATGGTGGTTCCGGATTGGGGTTGGCTATATGCAAGGATATTGTGGAATGGCATGACGGCCGGATATGGGTTGAAAATTTGAAGGGTGCGGGCTCCAGGTTTGTTGTATTGATTCCAGTGCGCAATATAACGATTCGCCATAACAAAACGGCCAATGTTATAGGAACTACGAGATTTGACAGGGAAAGATTTTTGTCTCTTCTTGTGGAGATGCTTGCCGGTTTTCTGCAGGCGAGAAAAGCTTCTATAATGAAGTTGGACGAGGATGAAAATGTACTCCGGGTTATCGCGGCTAAAGGGATGGATCCGGAGTTTGTACAAAATACTAAGGTCAAGGTCGGCGAAAGAATAGCCGGCCGTGTTTTTGAAGAGGGCAGAGGGGTACACATTCAGAACATTGAAGAAAATGACAGCTTCAAACGTTCCAATAACTCTGCTTATTACGGCACGCACTCCTTTATTTCAGTTCCGTTAAAGGAAAAAGAAAAGGTGATTGGAGTGCTCAATGTGAGCGATCATGTTGAAGGAAGAGAATTCACTGACGAGGAAAAAGAAATACTAGAAGCCCTGGGCGAAATTATTACCGCTATGCTGGGCAAGCTCGAAGCTTATGAAATTGTTTCAAGAAACTTTGCTGATTTAAAAGAGGCTATGAGGAGTATTCTTGATTTCAGAGAGAGCGTTGGAAGCAAGAATCTTTCTCTATATTCCAGATTGGCCGTGCAAACCGGAAGACATCTTAATATGACGGAAAGCAGCCTGGCGGCGCTTTATGTCGGTATGAACCTCTATGATGTTGGAATGATGAAGGTGCCGAGACACATAAGGAGTAAACGGGAGAATCTTTCTGCGGATGAGTGGGGAAAATTAAAGAAACATACTGACCTGGGGTATTCACTTCTTTCTCCAATGGGGCTTGATGAAAGAATAATGAAAATGACGCAAAGTCATCACGAAAGCTATGATGGAAAGGGATATCCTCACGGGATCAAATCTTCAGAAACCGGGATGGGAGTAAGAATAATAAGTGTAATCGATTCTTTCAGAGCGCTTATCACGCATGGTCCGTATAGGCGCGGGTTTTCTCTTGATGAAGCGGTCGCGGAAATTTCGAAGAACGCTGAGAAGAAATTTGATCCTGAAGTTGTGAAAACGTTTTTGGAAGTGCTGGATGAATTGCGCGGATCTGAGGAAATTCAAGACCTTGAAGATTATTTTTATTCGAAAAATGTTGATAAAGAAAATCAAAGTATTATCGAAGAGACTGAAAAAATGGAGGAAAAAGTATGAATGAGAGAAAAGTTCTTGTTGTAGATGATGAAGAAAATATCATCCAGATATTGGAATTCAGTATTGAGGCGGAGGGATATGAGGTTATAACTGCTTCAAATGGCGAAGAGGCTATAAAGAAAGCCCGAAAGGAACAGCCGAATCTAATAATACTTGATATAATGATGCCCAAAGTTGACGGGTATGAGGTGTGCCGCGTACTTAAAAGAAATCCCTTAACGAAAAAAATACCTGTTATTTTGTTGACGGCAAAGGGTAGGGAAATAGATAAAAGGCTTGGGTTTGAAGTTGGAGCTTCTGATTACATTGTGAAGCCTTTCAGTCCAAGTAAGCTTATAGATAAAATAAATGAGCACCTTTTCAGCAGAAAATAATATTTAGGATTGCCTGCCGGATGCTTTGCTAATATAATTTTGGCTACCATGGAAGCCAAAATTAATAAAATAAAATATGTCGATGTAGTTTTGCCGGTCCCTGTCAAAAGATTTTTTACATACAGAGTTCCACCCGATATGGTAAAAAGCATTGTGCCGGGTTGCAGGGTTAAAGTAAAATTCGGCAAAAGACATGTTACGGGCTATATTCTTTCGTTCTGCCGTAAACCTAAAGGGAATTTTAGGATACGCGAACTTTCCGATTTAATCGACAAAACTCCTTTAATAAATAAAGAACTCCTCGATTTGGCGGGCTGGATGGCCGATTATTATTTTTATCCCCTGGGCGAAATTCTGAAGATAATGCTACCCGCGGGAATTGCCGGGAAGCAGCGTGTCTGTCCCGGTGAAATTTCAGAAAAAAGTTTCCCACATGAAATAAGATCGCCAAAACTGAATGCGGAGCAGGAAAAAGTATTCATAGTTGTAACTGAAGCAATAAATGCCCGGAAACATATAAGCGTAATGCTGCATGGGGTTACGGGGAGCGGCAAAACTGAAGTGTATATGCGGTGCATAAAAGAAGCAATAAAATCCGGAAAAAGAGCAATAGTATTAATTCCGGAAATTGCCTTAATTCCTCAGATTACAGTTCGATTCAAGCGGCGTTTCGGGGATAGAGTGGCTGTACTTCATAGTAGATTGACAGGTGCTCAAAGGCACACAATATGGAAAAAGGCTTCCTCGGGGGAGCTGGATGTTGTAATTGGCCCCCGGTCGGCAGTATTTGTGCCGATGAAAGAGCTGGGGATATTTATTGTAGACGAAGAACAGGATTCCTCTTATAAACAACAGGAAAAACCGCATTACAATGCTGTCGATGTTGCGCTTTTCAGGGCACGCAGTGAGAATGCGGTCCTGCTAATGGGATCAGCCACTCCTTCTCTTTCAAGGTATTCTAAATTCAGAAGTCGCGGGGATTATTACTTCCAATTGCAGACAAGGCCGGGTGGGTACAAGATGCCGCCGGTCGAAATCGTGGATATGCGCGGGTGCAAACAACTTTTCTCCGACAAGCTTCTGGATATTTTGGATGAGGGCCTTAAAGCAGGCGAACAGTCTATTCTTTTGCTTAACAGGCGGGGACATGCGAATTTTGTTCAATGCCGAAATTGTGGATGGATAGACAGTTGTCCGAACTGTTCAATTTCATTGACATATCACACCCGAGGCGCCGGATTGATATGCCATTATTGCGGGTATAGGCATAATTATCCTGAGAAATGTCCAGTTTGCGGGTCTTATAAAGTGTTTCACGCTGGAGTGGGTACTCAGCGTGTGGAGATGGAGTTGTTAAATCTTATGCCGGGTATCAGGATTGCCAGAATGGATTTCGATACAACCTCGAAACGCGACGGGCACAGCGAAATACTGGAAAGATTCGCCAGGGGGGATGCCGATGTGTTGTTGGGAACACAGATGGTTGCAAAGGGTCATCATTATCCGAATGTTACAGCTGTGGGCATTCTTTCTGCTGACTCCGGGCTTAACTTTCCGGATTTTATGGCCGCGGAAAGGACATTTCAACTATTGTCACAAGCCGCGGGGAGGACGGGAAGGGGGGAGAAGGGGGGAAAAGTGCTGGTTCAGACTTATGCCCCTGATCATTATATTTTCAAACATCTCATAAAGCATAATTATGACGGTTTTGCCGAAACTGAGTTGGCCTTGAGAAGCGAACTGAATTACCCTCCGGAAAGGGAACTGATTTTATTTACTGTGACTTCAGATTCGGAGAACAACTCGAGAAACGCCGCTGACAGGGTTTATGAAATACTTAACGGGCTCAACTTGAATAGGGATTTTGCTTTTCTTGGCCCTACGCCGGCACGGATTGGGAAGTTAAGAGGCAAATATAGATTTCAGATTTTGGTAAAGGGTATATTCGATTCGGAATCGAAGAAAGTTTTGATAGACACGGCCGGGAAGTGTGTGTCAAATTTCAAAAAGACAGAGATTCGATGGGATATTGATCCGGCAACTTTTTTCTAGGGGGGCTGGAAGCTTCCTCGTGTTAATGAGGTAAGCCGGGATTGGGACTTGACAGGGTGAAGGTGGCTTGCTAATTTAACGATAACCGAGAGTTTTAAGATTTCCATTTTAAAATTGGAATGATTTGTTGAAGCAGGATTTTCCAGGAAACCACCTTTGTTTTTTAGGGATGATGACAGCGGTGGATTGTTACGTGAGAGTAATTTCATTAATTGATCTGGAGCTAAAGGAGGATTCGTTTTGATGAGAAAATATGTATTAGTCGGCATTGCCATTGTTTTCATGGTTACAGGAATTTGCGGGTGTAAAAGTGTGGAGACAACAAGCGCCATGCTTCACAATCAGACGGGGAGTTACGACAAAGCGATTGAGAATGCCAAACTCGGCCTGGCAAAGAACCCCCAGGACGCAGAGGCTTATTATCAGCTGGGGTATTCTTATAGTAAAAAGGACAGCATGAGGCTGGCTTATGAGAATTTTATGAAATCAGCCGAGTTTGATCCTGGCAGAAAAGATTTGGTGGAGATAAATATAAAATCTAATTGGGCGGGACATTACAATAACGGGTTGAATGAGCATCAGCTTGATAATCTGAAGGGCGCCGCCAACGAATTTGAAATGGCGACCAAAGCTGATCCAAGAAGGCTAAAAAGCTGGTTAAGGCTCGTGAGAATTTCCTTTGTTCTCTCGGATGAAGATTCCCTTTATTTGGAAAGAACTTATGAATCTGCTGATTCGCTACTTCTTCGGTTGGATAAAGAGCATGAAGATTATGTAAATGCACTTTCTATTATTGGTAGAGTCGAGGCCTTTGGAGGCAATATAGACCAGGCCGTAAAAAGTTTTGAAGATCTTATTGAAGAGGATCCAACACAGACTAAAAGCATTGAGAATACAGGAGACGATTTTCAGGAAAAAGAAGAATGGGCAAATGCCGCGAAATTTTATGAAATTGCCGTCAAAGGATACAGTATAAGCGGCGAAGAGAATTTTGCTGTTCATTATAATCTCGGCGTTGTTTATCGTAAACAGAAAATGTATCACAAGGCAATTGTGGCTTATGAGCAGGCTCACCTCATAGAACCAAGCGATAAAATGACAGCCTACAGTCTCCTTTTAACCTACTATCAGGCGGAATTAATTGACGATGCTATAAGATTTGGGACAATGTATACAGAAAAGATAGCACCGGAAGATCCCTATGGCTGGCAGGTTCTCGGTGAGGCTTATAAGAAAAAGGGATTTAAGATAAAAGCGGAAGAAGCATACAAAAAGTACCTTGAAGCTCAAAATCCAGAGTGACAGAAGTTCTTAAATTGTGTGATTATTCCTGTTCGAATAACGCAACAAATTGAATTGCTTCAATAGATGTTGTGGTGTAGCAGAGTATGTTGATCAGGGCTATATGGTGGCGATAAAAAATGATCACTAGGATCATTACCCCCAATTTTTCTTGACATTGAGAAGGGGCTAGGGTACTATTTATATAGTTTAGAAAATCATTTCATTGCCGTTTTTGGTTCTCCTTCAGGTAATAGTGGAAATGATGGAATTCATCTAAATGGAAAAAGGTTAAAGTAGAAGTATTTTCTGCCGAGAAAAAAGAGATTCCATCTGACAGTTCGTTTTTACTAAATGCTTTTTGAATTCAAGCTGTCTGGCTTGCAGTGGAAGTTCGTTCTGCACAGATAATTGCTGAGGGATGCTCGATAGGAAAAAAGAATTTACTTTCTCAAATGAAATTGCCAAAAAGTATAATCAAGGCAAAAGGGGCTAGAACTGATGAACATTGTAGAACTTAAGAGCAAGAAAATTGAAGAATTAATGAAAATCGCTGAGGACCTGGAAATAACTGAAGCGAGCAGTCTTCGAAGACAGGAAATAATGTTCAAAATTCTTGCGGCTCAGGCAAAACAAAACGGGCATATTTTTAACGAAGGCGTACTCCAGGTTTTACCTGAAAAATATGGATTTCTAAGATCCCCTTCCTACAATTATCTTCCCGGGCCTGATGATATATATGTTTCACCCTCTCAGATAAAAAAGTTTTCACTTCGTACCGGGGACACCGTTTATGGTCAGGTCAGGCCGCCAAAAGATTCAGAGAGATATTTTGCTTTATTGAGAGTGGAAGCTGTAAATGGAGAGGATCCCAAGCAAAACAAGAAAAAAACGCTTTTCGATAATTTAACGCCCCTTTACCCTGAGGAAATGATTGATCTTGAATATGATCCGAAGGATCTGTCCGCCCGTCTTATGAATCTGCTTACGCCTATCGGAAAAGGACAGCGCGCACTGATCGTCGCCCCGCCGAGAACTGGAAAAACAGTACTACTGCAAAAAATCGCGCACGCGATAACGGCAAATCACCCGGAAATTACTTTAATCGTTCTTTTAATCGATGAACGGCCTGAAGAAGTAACCGATATGAAAAGAAATGTTGTTGGTGAAGTTGTCAGTTCAACCTTCGATGAACCTGCAGACAGGCATGTTCATGTTGCCGATATGGTTATTCAGAAATCCAAATGTCTCGTTGAACATGGCAAAGATGTTGTGATTTTACTTGATAGTATTACCAGGCTGGCGAGAGCGCATAATACTGTTGTTCCACACTCGGGAAAGATATTGTCCGGCGGTGTTGATTCCAATGCTCTTCAGAGACCAAAACGTTTCTTTGGAGCGGCAAGAAATACTGAAGAACAGGGCAGCTTAACAATTATTGCCACAGCGCTTATTGAAACAGGAAGCAGGATGGACGAAGTAATTTTTGAAGAGTTCAAAGGTACCGGAAACCTTGAAATACAACTTGATAGAAGACTGGCCGACAAGAGAATCTGGCCGGCAATTGATATTTTCCGTTCAGGAACCAGGAAAGAAGAATTGCTTCTTTCAGAGCAGGTCATAAGCAAAGTTTATATATTAAGAAAATTCCTGAGTGACAAAACTTGTGTTGAAGCTATGGAATTTCTTCTTGAGAAAATGAAGAAAACAAAAAGCAATTCCGGATTCCTTAAATCTATGAACACATAAAGATTTTGGCATGCGGACGTTACACTTGAGTGCTATCTGAGTGTTGAGGGCGAAAAAAAAAGAAGAAAAATGCAATTTTTGTTTGTGTCCAGGACAAAGTCTCATTAGATTGAAAGTGTTGACAATAGGAGTTTGTATCAGAATATTTGGAGAGAAGAATGAAAAAAGATATTCACCCTGATTATACGAAGACAACAATCACTTGTGTTTGCGGAAATGTAATTGAAACCTGTTCTACAAAGAAAGATATTCATGTTGAGATTTGTTCAGCGTGCCATCCTTTTTTTACAGGTAAGCAAAAGTTTATTGATACGGCGGGACGGGTGGAAAGATTCAACCGTAAATATGGTGATTATAAAAAAACACAGGTGGACAAAAAAGAGAAATAAATATAATCTCCTTCCCAATTAATTGTTCCCTGCAGGCAAGTTACTATGTTGGGGGACCGCTATGTCTGCTGTAACGATAACGCGGGAACAGATCGTTACAGTAGAAGATTATCTATGTAAGCAGAGTTG
>JAUXHZ010000210.1 GCA_030621255.1 Candidatus Latescibacterota bacterium | reverse complement strand
CTTTTCATTCAGCTTTCTCCGGAATCAGCTTGAAGATATACTGCTTTATTTTCGCTGTATAGTTGTATAAAAACTGTGGCCGTTTCTTTCGAGGAGATCGAGAGAAACATTTCTCCTCTATTCACGTTCAAGGTGATAGAGTGTGTAAACAACAGGTTCCGGTTTTCGTATTCCAAGTGTTAAAATGGTATCGCTCATTATAGGGATAAATTTTACTCCCCTGATAATTCTTCCGGCGAATCGCTCGGCTACACGATTTCTGTCGATCAGATAATCGGGGTTAAACTCCAGGAAGAAGCCTTCGCTGATGATTCGCTCCAACTCGAGAGTATCGCGCATCCTGTTTATCTCCGGAGTTACAAGGCCGCCAAGGTCTAACAGCTCTCTTTCGGAATAATATCCAATAGCTCCAATATCGGGCGTTGCCACAATAGCTTCTTCAGGAGTATTATTCCGCAGCCATTTTCCCATAGGGACAAGAACATCATTAACCCCGCCGGCAAACGCCTTTGTCGGCGGTACAACAACCAACATATAAAATATGATATTTTGTGTTATGACAAATATGGTGAACAGGCCAAGAACCCACCGTTCAACTTTACGGCTGTAATTAAAATGTGAAACGATACGCCTTACCGACACCACTCCCAGCGTGATAATGGCGGGCGTTAACGGCGAAAGATATCGGGAAAGTATAGTAAAATCAAAGAGGACATAAATAAGGGGCAAGGATAGTACCCAGGCAAACGGCAGTAGAAGATTCTTCGAAATCATATCTTCCTTTATTACACCCCTCCATTTTGTCCCGGAAAGTAAAATCCAGGCGGCAATAAATACCGACGGCAGAAACAAAGTAGCCCCGATTATTTTGAGCGGTATTACAATTCTTCTAAAAGAGGCGTAGTTGAAAAGGAGCCATCCCTGCTTTGCTCCCGCGGTAAGGGGAAAGAAGGTGCCTGTCTGGCTTTTTATAAAGAGGAGCCAAACGGAATAAGCTGAAACAAATACGATAAGCCATGTTATTCTCGCGGAAAATTTTTCCTTCCTTAGAAAGAGAAAAATAAAGGCGGCAATCGGAACAAGAAGAATAGTCTCCGGCCTCGCGAGAACTGAAAGATAGAGTGACAAACCGAACAAAGCTGAATATCTTATCGATTTTAAAGCCTTAAGCGATACAACAAGAACCATGAGCACCATAAAAACGACAAATGAAGTCTCCATCCCCACCGAGCTCCACCTGACGAACCAAGCCTCAGCGGACAGAATAAACGCGGCGGCAGCGGCTGTAGGTCTTCTTCCATCAATACACATAACATAATAATAAATAAGTACTATTGACAGAACGGCAAACATAGTTGAAAAGAGATGACACAAAAAGAGAATATCAAAACCGATTTTACATCCAGCCGCAAGCAGAAAAACCCACAAGGGGCTTGTGGCTCCATAGGACGGGCTCCCTCTGTTAAAGGCAATTTGAGAATCGGTCGCCAGATTCCGTGCATACTGAAGATGTATATAAGTATCATCAACAACAGTATCATTTAAAGGTATACTGACTATAAGAAATAGAATAATCGAACCAATAATTATCCCGGCATCTTTCATATTCATCTTTTTTCCACCACCTCAGAGAGAAGTTGGTCTAATCTCCCGGCCTCGACTCTTCTGGAATATTCCGGCACCTCTTCGAGCGAATAGTTCTTGTCCAATGCGCCACGTTTATAGAGATCAAACATGATTTCAAGTTTAGCGGCAATATCTTCAGGATTATTAACCGCCGCTGTCTCACCCCTTTTAAGCCTTAGTACAATTTCCTTCGCTTCCCCTTCCGGAACAACCGCGAGTATTGGGCGCGCGGCGCCTATATACTCGTAGAGTTTCCCCGGGACAAGCCCGTGATACCTTGTATCATCATGCTTTATCAGCAGGAGCACATGACTCCGCTTCTCAAGCCTGACACACTCACTGTGCGGTATATTATCCTTAAATACAACAATCTTTTCCAACCCAAGCTCTTTTACCCATTCATCATTTACCGATTCGCGGGCGCCCGCAAAAATGACATTTAATAACCCTGCCGCTTCCTCCCTGCGCCCCAAAAACAAAGATACCCCTTCAAGAAAACTTTTTGATCTTCTTCCAAGGGTCAGCATCCCTGTATGGAGTATTGTAAATCGTGCCGGATCCGGGTTGATATCCTCAAGCCCCTCAAAATCCTCTTCTTCATATCCGTTCGCGATCTTTTCCACCCTGCAGGCGGGATACAATTCAAGGAGTTTATCCCGCTGCCAGTCGGTCGTTACCAGAACCCTGTCAGCCGCCGCCGCGCGCCGTTCCATCTTTTGGTTCAGCATCCGGTGAAACGCCGTAACGGGGTTTCTAAGATAAAGTGATATCCATGGATCCCTGAAATCTACAACCCAGGGGATATCGTATTTCCTGGAAAGCCGTCCTGCCGGTATATGTGTACTGTCGGGCGGGCTTGTGGAGAGTATAATATCAAAGTCTTTTTCCCTGCATAATTTTAAAGCGGCCCTGTACGCGAAGGGCGCCCAGCCCACATAAGTATCAGGGAAAAGGGCAAACTCGCCAAACCTTCTTAATAACTCAAAGCCGCCGGTTGACCTCTTTGACTGATCGTGTTTGTTCTTCTTTCCAAGAGCATTCAAGAAACGCGACGCTGACAGGGAAAATGTCCTTATAACACTTACATTATCCGGTATTTGATCTTCAAGCCCCCTATCTGAAATCCAGAATTCACCCGGCCTTGGAGTAAGAACCGTAACCCCCCAGGAAGAGCGCGCCAAATATTTAACAAAGGAGAGAGGACGATAAACACCGCCGCCGCCGCCGGGAGGAAAAAAATTTACAATTATTAATATTCGTTTTTCTTTCATATCATTTCAAACCGCAAGGAACCATCCGGCAATTCTTTTGCCCTGCCTGAATTTTATTAGCCCGAGAATTTGTTCTACCTCAAGAGGCTCAAATAAACCGAATTTCCCGAAAACAAATCTGCAGAAAAATGGGAACGCGGCAAAGGATAAGATCGATACCCAAAATCCCCACAGGTTTGCGGCCAGAATACCGGCCGGAATAATTACAATAATTATCAGCATAACTCGATACACACGATTCCCCACACCCCCATAGAATCCATTTTTTTTCGCGATCAGCACAGCGCAAATCATCTGTGCTAATGAAGCGATCAATTGAGCAATCGCCATTCCCTTTAATCCCAAATGGGAAATAAAAAATGGGAATCCGCCAAAATAGACAATCATCCATACCAAATCGCAAAGGAGAGCCCATTTTATATAATGCAGCCCCCTCATCGTTACAAGGAGCGGAGCAATAAACGCGGCGATAGATACCGTGGGCAAAAGAATCAGCAGCAC
>JAUXHZ010000162.1 GCA_030621255.1 Candidatus Latescibacterota bacterium | reverse complement strand
CGGCGTAGTAATGATCACATCACCAAGATATCTCAATCTTGTAACTAGAATTCTGTTCTTCAGATTTCGTTTTTCTGCTTCCCGAACTAAATCCAAACTCATCACCTTCATAAAGGCTGCTCAAATCACTTACGCTTAATATTTCCACTATCCAGCATTTCACAAATAACTTTATATACTCTCTCTATTGTTATATCATCATAGCACTTAGCATGGCTATATTTCGGGCATTCTTTTTTAAAACATGGGGAACATTCTATGTTACTCTCTACAATTTTCGAGTTTGTTCCACGCGGGCCTGTCCATAATGGGCTAGTTGAACCGAATAAAGATACTGTTGGCACTCCAAGAGCCGCTGAAATATGAACAGGTCCACTATCGTTGCCCACAACTACTTCAGCCCCTTTTAGAACCGCGATAAGTTCTTTGACATCACACTCACCGGCGAGATTTATCCCTGGTTTTTTCTTTATATTAACAATTGAATTCAAGTATTCCTTTTCCTTTCCAGTTCCAACCGCTACAACCTCGAGCCCCTTATCCTCGGAAAGCAGTCCTGCTAGCTTTAAATAGTTCTCCGCCGGCCATAATTTGGCAGGGCCGTATGACGCTCCAGCTGAGAATACAGCATAATTTCCCTTTATCCTCTTTCTTTCAATAATATCCCCCCAATTCCCGGGAGGCACAATTGACGGTAGAGATTTACTCTCCCTTACCCTATTTGAAACAAGGTCAATTAAACTGGCATAATTATCCGAAAGGTGTCCCTTTTTATACAGAGCCCCATCAAGCGCATCTGTTAAAATAATCGATCTAAAATCTGTTCCATACCCTATCCTTCTTTTTACGCCTGCCAAAAATAGTGCAAAGGCGGACGAGAATGACGGAGGAAGCAGAAAAGCAATATCCCATGGCCCGGATTTCCTTATAAGTGAGTTCCTGCTTATAAATCCACTCTTCCTGTATACAATAATCCGGTCTATCTCCTTCTTTCTTGAGTATATCTCCGACACATATTCACGGCAGGCCACACTAATTGATGCGGCTGGGAAAACTTCGCGCAACTCTAAAAAAAAGGGGAGCGACATAACCGCATCCCCCAACCAATTGGGCGCCAGTACAACTATTCTGGTGCTATCGGATTCACGTGCGATGGAGCTTTCTGTAGATTCCATCTTCATTCATTAACTCCTCGTGTTTTCCGCTCTGCACGATTCTGCCATCTTCAAGAACAATAATTTTGTCTGCGTTTCTTATTGTTGAAAGCCGGTGAGCAATTACCAAAGCAGTGCGGCCCTTTACAAGACGGTCTATAGCTTCCTGCACCAGGGCTTCGCTCTCAACATCGAGAGAACTGGTAGCCTCATCCAGAATAAGGATCTGTGGGTTTTTCAACAATGCCCTCGCGATAGCCAACCGCTGTCTCTGTCCACCCGAAAGCTGTATGCCCCTGTCACCAATTACTGTCTCGTAGCCATCACTCATCCTGGATATGAATCCGTGGGCATTTGCAGCCTTCGCCGCTTCTATAACTCTGTCCATTTGGCAGGATTCAAGTCCATACGCTATATTATTGTATACACTATCGTTGAAAAGGATCGTTTCCTGAGTAACTATGCCCATCATCGAACGTAGAGAAGATATCTTTATATCTTCAATATTTTCTCCGTCAAAGAGAATTTGACCTGAAGTTATCTCGTAAAATCTTGGTAATAGATCTGCCAAAGTGGATTTTCCAGCACCGCTAATACCGACAATCGCAACTATTTCTCCCTTTTTTATTTCAAGATCGATCTCTTTAAGCACTTCTGTTGTATCATTATATCTGAACGATACATTTTTATATTCAATCTTATCACGGAACTGAGCAACATCAATCCGTCCACTCGAATCTTCCTCAGTTGGAATATCAAGAATCCCAAATATTCTATATGCGCATCCCAATCCCACTTGCACCATACTATTCAGTTTGCTCAACCTCTTGATGGGATTAACTACCCAGAGCATAGCACCGATAAACATCATCAGGTTGGCAGGATCAAGTTGTTCAGATATAACAAGTTTTCCGCCGTACCATAAAATAATAACACTGGCCATCATACCAAGAGCCTCGCTTGTCGGTCTGGCAAGTTCAGCGAAGCGCCTCATTTTCAAATATTCCTTCAAATATTTTAAATTAAAAAATGAGAATTTTCTCTTTTCAAAAGGCCCCATCCCAAAGGCTTTAACAACCCGGACTCCTGAAATCGTTTCCTGCAGCACCGTAGTCATGTCCGCTATTATCCCTTGAGCGCGAATACTGCCTTTCCTCAATTTACGACTTATCAGAATAATAAAAAACGCGTTTATCGGTACAAGTACCATAGTAACCAGGGAAAGCTTCCAGGATGTATAAAATATTATTGTTATAGCTATTATGGCCATAAGGCCATTTCGGACAATGCTCGAAAGCCCGTCAACAATTGCTCCCCTTAACCCCGTTACGTCATTTGTCATCCTCGAAATAAGATGGCCAGTTTTGTTTCTATCAAAAAAGGTCATCGGCAACTGCTGAATCTTGCTATACAATTCATCTCTGACCGTTTTTAATATAGATTGTCCAAGAAATATGTTCAGATATTCACTGAAATACTCAAAGACACATTTGATAAACATAAGTGAAAAGAATATGATACAAAACCGTGCCAAACGTTCAGTCGATTCTCCTTTATAAATTATTTTCATTGCTCTATATTTGGCGACATTGATTTGCCGTTCAATAGAATCTGGAATTAACCTGGAGTGATCCTGCTCATTCAAAGTCTCCAGATTTTCAACTTTAGGTTTTTCATTAAACAGTATATGCAGGAATGGTGGGATAAGAGTAATTGAAACCCCGCTTAGTAACGCGAAGATCGAGGTCAATACTATAAGCAGTATAACCTTTTTCCATAATGGAAGAAGGTACGCCAATAATCTTAAATATGTCCTTGCCGCGTTATCTTTCTTCACAATCCCACTCCCCGGTTTGTACAACTCGTTTTATGTTAAAATGAATCTCTTATTCGGGCAGAACCTCTTTAACAATGGAGAAAAAATCTTTGAGTGAAAGCTTTTTCCCTTTTTCCCCCCGGAAGATTTTTACATTATCGTACGGAGGTAACCATTTTTCGGTTTCATGTTCGGTAAAAAGCCCTATTGATGATACTCCGAGGGCACCGGCAAAATGAAGCAGATTTGTATTGCCGGAAATAAAGAGATCACATGTTGACAGAAGAGCAATTGTCTCATTAGAATTTGAAGGGACTATGTCAAGAACTTCGCTTTTTAACGTCTGCGAGAATCGAGTTACAGCATCTTTGTCCCACGGTTCAGTTAAAACAAGAAATTTTGCTTTCATTCTTGCGGCCACATTATTCGCAAGATATGCTACTATTTCCGGTATAACATAATGTTTCTCTTTACCTTCTCCGGGGTCTACTCCAATCGTAAGAACATTCTTTTTAGGTTTTCTGAAGTGTATCATCTGTTTAGCGCGGTTAAGATCCCCTTCATCAAGTTGCAGCTTTTTCTGGTGTTCATCCGGTTTCAATCCAACGGAATTTATTATGCGCCTGATCTTGTCCCCTTGATACGCTTTATTAGATAAAGATATTTCACAATTAATAAAGGGAAATGACAGCTGACTCGCGAAACCTATGCGAACCCTGGCCCCGGACAAATATGCAAGTATGTATCTTTCTAATGAAAAATTCGTGCTTAAAAGTATAGCTGATTCAAAATATTGTTTTTTTAATTTTTTTACTAATCTAAAAAAATTACTGTTATATAATTTTAAATTCTCCCTTTCGTATGTAATTATGGAATCAACTCTCAGCATCTTTTTAGCAATCTCTTTGTGAGAACTATCGACAACAATAGTTTTCTTGATATTCGGAAAATTTATGTGAAAGTAATTAATTACCGGATAAA
>JAUXHZ010000051.1 GCA_030621255.1 Candidatus Latescibacterota bacterium | reverse complement strand
TTAGATAAATTGAAAGAGATTTCATCTTTTTCTCCATTTAATGCAGATTATCATATTATATGGGCGCTTACCTTCGTACGGAGTCCACAATTGCCGGAATTGCAGGGGACGATCTTTTTCGGCGCCCTATCATCGTTATCCCCTGAATCTAACGCATTTACCGTGCCAGGAGTAATGCATTGCCAATCCAAATACAACTTAACCCCGGCCTTACATCAGGAAATATGCCGATTAGAATATTCGATCAATTATCAGTTCCCAGAAAACCCTTTATACATAAGCGTGAAGCCCCCCAAAAAAGAGATTTCCAAGAAAGGAAACGATAATAATCAGAAAACCGACAATAGACACCATTGCCAGGGTGCGGCCTTCCCACCGTCCTCTGCTCTGCTGATGAAGAATAAGTGTGTAAAATAACCATACAACGAGAGCTCCTGTTTCTTTGGGATCCCAGCTCCAGAAACTGCCCCATGCCTTCCAAGCCCACAAAGATCCCGCGAAGAGAGCCCCAATTGTAAAAAGGGGGTATCCGATACGAATTGATTTAATAATAAGTCCTTCCACACGTTCCATCTCTCCGGAATAACTATTAGTTCTCGCCGAACGGAAAAGGTAGTAAACACTTGCCCCGGCCGCAACCAGGAAAGCCCCTTCAGCAAGAGCAGCCAAAGTAATATGAATGTAGAACCAGTAACTTTGAAGAGCCGGCATCAACTGCTTCGATCCCTCCTTTGGAAGAAAGGAAGCGATAACCATGATAATTATAACAATTGGGGAGATCACTACACCGGAAATCATGAAATCAAACCGGAAAAGGAGCAAAACAAAAGAGACAGCGATAATCCATGAAAGGACAAGGGAATACTCAAACATCGTAGCAAGTGGGATGTGGCCGAAAAACCGCCATCTTGCTATAATACCAACCGTATGAAGGGCCAAAGCGGCAAAAAAGAGGATTGCCGCTATTCGTCCAGGCAGCCTGTTTCTTACCGCGAAAAAAACAACAAAAACCAGAAAGGAAAGCAGATAAACCCAGAAAGCGATCCAGAAAAAGGAAAGACCAAAAACGCCATCCATCATTATCCTTCCTTCCCGGTGTCAGCAATTATAATATCGCGCAGGATACTTTTTAAATCTTTTTTCATTCCGCTGATCTCTCTCTTTGACATCTTTCCCCCACCTTCTCTCGCAATTATGATAAATAAACCCGTTTTCTCCACCTTTCCCTTTAACAGCCGGTAACTCGAACAGAATAGAAACAAAAGCCCGACAGCTGCCATGGCGATTCCCAAGATAATCAAACGCGTTCCGGGATTTGAACTTATCTGCAATCCCGTATAGTAAACAGGTTCTATATAATCAACCGAGAACTTTACCGGAAGATCAAAGCTGAAATTAAACGAAGGATACTTCAAAAAGAGCCATCCCGGCTTGCGCCCAAACGAACCTGCAATTTCTATCAGGAGAGCGGGGTTAAACATCCTGTTACTTCCGGTATAGTAAGCCTCTTTCCCCTTTCTGAAATCGGGGCTGTATCCCTTTATCTCTATTGTCCAATCTGTTGACGGTAATTCGATTTTTTGACCCGATTTTATAGCAATTGATTCTGTCCTGTCATTTTCCCCAAGCCGGTATGTAATACGCGCCCACTCAAATTCCTCCTCATCGACATAATATGTACTCTGGTAAATATCGTATCTCCCGTACCGCGCTGGATTATTCACTTCAACCTTCTCCGATTGTATGCTGTCACCGCTGCTGTTCATAAAAGAAAGTTCCGTTATATAGCTTCGGATTTCCCCTTCCCGCGTCTGGATAATATTGAATCTGTCGATTCGTATAGAGAGCTGACTGTTAAAAAGTGTGAGAACATCTCCCTTCCTGGCATACATTATTTCCTTTTTACCCTGAAAACTTCCGATCATTCCGCCAATTGCAATAACTAGAATAGCAATGTGAAAAAGCATGTTGCCCGGATAATGCCATCGCCCGCGCAAAGCTGAAAAGAGAACACCGTCATCCGTTTCCTTCGATTTGACACGATATCTCTTCCTTGTTAGGTACGCTGCCACATTTGAGTAGCCTTCAGAAATTTGTCCGGTATCTATCTCAATATCTCTTCCAAAGGCCTTTTCATAATAGCCCAATATATCTTTCTTTTCAATACCGCTTCGGGCTAATTTGCTCCAGCCTATTTCCATTGCCGGGGGTTTTCCGGCACTCTTCTTTAAAATTGAAGGAGGAGAAAACCTGAAAGAATGTACAATAAAAACTTTCCACCCCGTAATAATACAAAGCAATAATGAAAGAGTAAAAAAAGCGAGGACCCCGCGGTACCAGAAGGAGTGGAAAGGATCATGCAATCCTAAATAATTCACTAGAGCGAAAGTGAAATTCCCCCATTTGGCCCTGTAAATATCTTCGTGAAAATTAATATCATTCGGAATAATTTCAGAAAAGACCCATCCCACCGCACTTGCCAAAGTGAGCACCGCGATAATCATAACCGCTGCGCGGCCCGTTATCAGCCCCTTCCATATTCCTCTTTTCATCTTCATAGATAATTATCCGCCTGAAAGCCGTAAAATCTGTTTACACTCATCTAAAAACCGATTATATACATTTATAACACTCATAGGCAACAAGAGTTGCACTTAATTCGGCGATCAGGGAACCATGCGTTGGTTAATAAACGAGAAAATATCAGCAACTAAACAATTTATTACAATCTTTACCGTTGTATTTATTCTATTTATCGGATGTGAAAAGGATAATACACCAGCGGAAAATTCGCGTAAATATCACAAATCAAGAAGGAATTGCCTGCAGCTATACCCCAAGCTGCATCCCCTTCGAAGTTCCAGAATCGGCATTGAATCCGCTGATTCAGCACTATTCACCTTTTCAGAGGGTGAAGTATCCCGTGCTGATGCTGATGTCACCAATCTTCTTGAGATACTTTCCACTCTGACAACTAAGGGATTGACAGAAGAGGAAATTGACAATTCGAAATTAATGCTCAGCTGGCTTTACGGAGAAAGATTCGCCCTGAACAAACTTTGTTATTACAGGAACAATCCGGTTCTTTACTGCTGGATCATAAATGAAGCCCTCTGGGGAATCCCCTCAAGGCTATCCCCTCCAAATGAAAATGAAATGGCCTACTACAAAAAGCGGTTACTGAAAATCCCCGGGCTTCTGGATAACGCCAAAAACCTTATAGAAAAACCGTCACAGCTTCATACGGAACTATCTATGGATATGATTGCAGGGCTTCTGAACAAATTCGATTCTCTGGAAATCCTGATTTCAAACCGGTATAAAACCGATCTCTTCAAACTCGATTCAACCCTTAAATATATTGAAGAATTTCGGGATTTCATTCAAAATGACCTGTCACGAAGATCGTATGGCAAAATGATTCTCGGTACAGAAAATATAACAAAAATTTTCTATTATGATGAACACATCTTATCTAATCCAAACTTGCTGATATCGAGCGCTGAGAAGAAAATAGATAAACTCCTCTTAAGTAAAAAGGCTCTAAGCAATAATCTTAGCCAAAGGGCTGCTGTTGAAACGCCCGGCAATTCCCTCTCGCCGATCGATATAACCCGTGAATCCGGAATATCAACAATGATTCGTGAGATCAGCGATAATCCGACCGGGCAAAGAGGCACTACAACATCAAAAACCAACATACCTGAAATATTGTTTACAGAAAATCCGGGGCGGTTTGACTACTACAGAAAGAATTCATACCTGTCCACTCCATATCCCCAGGAATTCCCGATAACATGGATACCGCCCACCCTTCATTCATCTACTTCCAGACAAGACTACCTGTTAATATCCCGTGATAAAATAAAACCAGCTGAAACCACTATCTCAAATCAACTTACAAACAAATCCTTTTTTGTTTACACTATTATACGAGCCCTTTCCGGGGAAAAAGCCTATTCACAATATATCGCTACAAAAGATACGTTAAGAACACTCCTGTGCAGCGAAACCCTCAAATTCGGATCACTCTTTCACGTTGTTGAAAATAGCCTGAACAAATACCACAAAATGCAATTGCAAATACGTATCCACGATATAAATAGCAACATACTTGATTTAGCCAGAATGGTGATCGTATTCAGGCTTCACAACGGAAACTATTCTATGGAAATGGCAAAAGATTTCCTTGTAGAAAAAACCGGGCTTGATGAAATCGAAGCGACATACAATGTTAAGACCGCCCTGGTTTCACCTTCGATAGCTTACCCCGGTATCACAAGAATCATACTGGATGAAATGGACAAAAAACTTAGAACTTCGGATTATATCAAGCTCAGAGGAATGAGTACCTTGGAACTCCTTCAATCAAACATGGGACTGCCAATTCCGATGGTACACAACAAGTATTTTAAGTAGATATCTTCTAATCAAAAGGGCGAATCATCGGAAGTATAAACGATATTTCCATCCTGAACTGTCCCGAGAACTCTGAGCTCAGGTATCTTTTCAGCTGGTATCTCCAGAATGTCATCGGAAATTATAACGAAATCGGCTAGCTTGCCTCTTTTCAGGGAACCCAGGGAATCTTCCCTGAATGAAGCATAAGCGGCGTTAATGGTAAAGGATTCAAGAGCCTCAAGGAGAGTTAGTCTCTGATCGGCCCCCCATCCTCCGGGCGGCATTCCATCAGGGCTCTGACGGGTAACCGCGGAATATATCCCAAGGAAGGGATTTACAGATTCAACCGGCATATCCGATCCCCCGGCGATTACGCATCCGCTTGAGAGCAGACTTTTCCAGGGATACGCAATCTTTAAACCCCTCCCCCCAAGTCTGCTCTTTATCCATGGCATGTCTGAAACGCAGTGAACAAACTGCATAGATGGTATTAACTCAAGTCTGGAAAAGCGGGGAATGTCCTCCGGATCAACGAGCTGCGCGTGTTCTATCCTGTGCCTTCTGCCCGCAATCGGAAAATCTAACATTACTTCTTCAAATATATCAAGCACAATACGGTTAGCCCTGTCGCCGATAGCATGAACGGCCACCTGCAACCCGGCCCTGTTACACAAGAGAATCCGCTCAAACAGGGAGGCGGGGGATTCAACAAGAATCCCCCTGTTGCCGGGATCGTCCGAATAATCTTCAAGGAGAGCCGCGCTACGCGCTCCAAGTGAACCATCCAAGAAGAACTTTACTCCTGGAACGGTTATGTATTCAGCAAAATCATCCGTGAGAAAATCAGTATCTCCAATATTATTAAAATCAATTTTGTCACAGCTATAGTATCCGGCAAGACGAAACGGAAATTTATCTTCCTCTGCAAGCTCCCTGTAGACAGATAGTGTTTTCCCGGAAACACTCATGTCATGAACCCCTGTTATTCCCACACTGAGGCAATCGTTAATAGACTCGGCAACAAGTTCTTTCTCCCTCCCCGGAGCCGTATCAGGAAAAACCGCTCTGACAATATCCACGGCCTTGTCAATCAACAAACCGGTTGGCTTTCCAGACGCATCGCGCTTAATCTCTCCTCCCGCAGGACACGGTCTGCCGCCGTCTATTGAAGCTTTTGCTAGGGCCGCTGAATTAACGAACGCGGCATGCCCGCAAACCCTCTCAAGAAAAACCGGGTTTTCAGGAGAAACCCTGTCAAGTTCTGCGAGAACTGCCGCGTCGAATCCACGCATTCTGTTTTGATCCCATCCCCTGGCAAAAATCCATTCATTCCTCCCGCGCCTTTTTACATCCTCTTTTATTAAATCAATGGTCTGATTAAAAGAACTCATACCATTAAGATCTAACCAATTCTTGGCCATAGCGTAGTCAAATAGATGAGTATGAGCGTCTATCAACCCGGGAATAACCGTTTTTCTTTCAAGGTCAACCCTTTGGTCCGGCGCGTGGGCAACTGCCAGCATATCTTCAGAACTCCCAACATCAATAATCCTGTTCCCTTCAACAACCAAAGCCTCAGCCTGGGGGCAAGCAGGATCGATCGTTATTATTTTTCCATTATAGAATACCTTTTTCATACACTTCTCCTGTGGTCAGTATCACTTAATTATCTTTACTTTTAAAGGGACTTTCTTCTTCGCTTGATAAAATACTCAGATACTGTATTATCAAAGTTGCTCGCCCCACGTTCATTTGTTATTATAAATAAGATTTAACAACGGAGCTAAATAATGAGCAATTATTCGGGTGGATACTCATCAAACCCGCTAAAAGATTTTATCGGACGAAATGTAATAAACAAGATAATAGCCGCTAATGTTGTAGTTTTTATTCTCCAGCTTGTGTTAAAGAAAACCAGCTTCGAGGCATGGGTTGCTCTTTATCCGGAAAAGGTCCTTACCAAAGGGTATATCTGGCAACTATTCACATATATGTTCCTTCATGGCGACATTTTCCATATTGGTTTCAATATGCTTATAATCTGGATGTTCGGGACACAGCTTGAAAAAATATGGGGAAGCAAACAATTTCTCAAATATTATCTGATATGCGGACTTGGAGGAGCGCTATTCAGTTTTATCTTCGCCTATAACAACGCTGTTATCGGAGCGTCTGCCGCCGGTTACGGCATTCTGATGGCCTATGCCATCCTCTTTCCATACAATCAGATATATGTCTTCGGCATATTTCCTATCCGCGCGCGCACACTTGTAATAGTATTGGCTTGTATGGAATTTTTAACCGGGTTAAGCGGACAGGATGGAATAGCGCACTTTGCTCATCTCGGCGGTATGGCAACAGGATTGATATATATACACACAGATCACCGAACAGTCAAATTCTGGAATAAGATAAGAAAGTTATTAGATTCATTCCCGCTGAAGATAAATTTTGATAAGGAAAATGAGAATGATGATCCAGAAAAATCGAACCGGAATAAGGTCGATTCTATCCTTGATAAAATATCTGAAAAGGGTTATGGAAACCTTACTGAAACGGAAAAAAGGATACTTGAACAATACTCAAATAACAATAATGATAAATAGCAGACAATTCGCAGTGAAAAGAAAGAAATCACCCGCCCATTGAATAAAGAGCTTCCTTTAGGCTTTCGGTTTCCTCATTACTCA
>JAUXHZ010000067.1 GCA_030621255.1 Candidatus Latescibacterota bacterium | reverse complement strand
TATAAAGAGCGGCAGTCAGCGTTCAACAGCGTCCGGATATGTCAATATTTTTGGAGGAGAGTTTAGTTGGCAGATGTAAATCAAGAAAAGGATTTGAACTTTTCCGGTTTTGATCCCGTTATGAAACTGGACAAAATTTCCGCATGGAAAAGGGCAATTGTTGTTAGCGTGTTTCTGCTGATAATAATAGCTATTATAATGCCGGGAATCTGTTTTCAGAATAAAATTTTCTTTGTACCGGACAGCAAGACCCCTGTCAGCTTTGCTTCCGTTGGGAAGGAAGCCCTGGATTCCGGTGTATACCCCCTCTGGAATCCCTATCTCTTTTCGGGAATGCCAAGTTTTTCAAGTATGGCTTATAATCCATATGTTTATCCAATAACCTGGCTAACTCATTTTTTACATAGATACTTGGCTTTTCCCCGGATGACATGGCTTCTTATACATTATTTCCTGGCTGGAATTGGTGTCTATCTTTTATTGCGCTCTTTTGGTGTTTCAGCTGCGGTGTCACTTGTTTCGGGAGCGTTGTTTATTATGCTTCCGAATTATCTTGCCATGGGCGCTAATGGCCATGGTTCCCAGGCATGCGCGGTAGCTTTTATGCCTTTTGCGTTTCTTTTTGCCAAGCGGATGTTGTCCGGCTATCGAAGGTTCATGATGACAGGGCTTCTTTCGCTGACACTGGGCGTTCAAATGCTGCGCGGGCATGTTCAAATTTCCTATTATACATATCTTATTATTGGATTTCTTTTTATCTGTGAATCGATCTATCTGCTTCGAAGGGGGAGGAAGAAAGATTTTGCAATTAATTCGGCAACGATAACTTCGTCTTTCATTATCGCTGTCGGTATCGCCGCCATTCTGATTTTACCTCTAAAGCATTACGCGCAATTTTCTATTCGAGGCGGCGGTGTTCAAGGAGGGCTTAATTATGGGTATGCCACGGGCTGGAGTCTGCACCCAAAGGAGATGTTAACCTTTGTGTTTCCCTGGTCTTTCGGCTTCGGAAAAATGACATACTGGGGAAGGATGCCATTTACCGATTATCCGAATTATCTTGGGATTGTGGGCGTTGTTTTCTCCTGTGCCGCGCTCTTTCTTGTAAAAAACAGATGGAGATGGTTTTTGGGTTTAACAGTGCTTCTGTCAACTTTGCTGAGTCTCGGGAAGTTTTTCCCTCTTTTCGGGTTTATGTTTAAATATTTTCCGTATTTTAACAAGTTTCGGGTCCCGGTTATGGTGCTGATTGTCCAGCAATTGATGGTTGTAATTCTCATGGGGCTTGGCATTGAGAAAATTATTTGTATCTATCGGGAAGGGGGGTTATCCAGCCCGAAATACAAGATGATTTTTCGTTACTCTTTTATTGCTTGTGTTGTTGTTCTTTCTCTTGTTCTTATTGGAAGCAATGGGATTCAAGAGAAGATATCACATAGTTCGATGGTCGATAAAGTCCGGTTTGTAGATAAAGCCGCAGACGGGTTCTCGAAGGATTTAATAATAAGAATTCTTTTCTTTACGGCTGTGAGCGCGATTCTGTTTATTGCTTCGATAAAAAGAGTAAAGCCCGGCAATTTAGTGCTTGCTCTGGCTGTAGTAATGTTTGTGGATATGTTTCTTTTGAAGGATTCGATTATTCATCCTGAAAAAACCTGGGGGCATGAGGGGTACAGGATCGTTAAATCGGGCGGGGAAATAGAAAAATATAAAAAACCTGACGAGATGATAAATTTTCTCAAAAAAGACGAGTCGATCTACAGAATATTCCCGGCACCGGCGTCAAGATTGGGTGGGTGGTCACATAGTGTGCCTCCTTTTAGTGAAAACAAGTATATGATATCTAAGCTCTTTTCTACGGGTGGATATCATGCCGCAAAGCTTCAAATATATCAAAATCTTATGGATAAAATGTTTCTTTCCTTTAACAGTGGAAGAGTTCCGGCTCAGATACTTAATATGCTGAATGTAAAATATATAGTTTCTCAGGTTCCGCTCTTTAAGGAGAATTCTACTTATCCACTGGCGTGGGAGAGGGATTCTAAATGTATTTACGAGAATACAGGAGCCCTTCCCAGAGTTTTCTTTGTTGACAAGGTTAAAATTATGAAACCTGCGGATATGCTTAATTTTTTAGTATCGCCGGAATTTAATCCCGCCGAACATGTATTGCTTGAAAATCCTCTTTCTATTAAGGTTAAATCAGCGGATGGAAGCCGGGCTGAAATAACTGATTATGGAGTTAATTCAATAGAAATTAGCGCTTATGTGAAGAATCCATGTATTATGGTTATAAGTGAGATATACTACCCGGATTGGAAAGTTGAAGTTGACGGAGTAAAAGAAGAATTAGTAAGAGCAAACTATTGTTTGCGGGCGCTTCCGTTAAACTCCGGTGAACATAGCATTAAATTGAAATATCAACCCCGGGTTATAAAGGCTTCGTTAACAATCTCGATAATAGCCTTTGCTTTGTCGCTGGTTTTATCTATTACTGGTTTTTTGGTGTTCAAGAGAAAGGTCGGTTGAAGTTGGATGCTCTTGTTGTAGTTCCCACATATAATGAGGAAGATAATATTCGGGAAATCATAGATGCGGTTCTGAATGTATCGGATAACCTGGGAATACTTATTGTGGATGACAATTCTCCCGATGGAACCGGTGATATTGCCGAAGAATTGGCTGAGGGAAATGACAGAATTCATGTTCTTCATAGAGAAAAGAAAATGGGGTTGGGGTCCGCCTATATAGCGGGGTTTAAATGGGCTTTGGCAAATACGCAGGTAAAGTATATTTTTGAAATGGATGCTGATTTTTCCCATAATCCAGAGGATATTCTAAAGTTTCTTGATACAATTCAAGACAATGATTTGGTTGTCGGGTCCAGGTATTTAAAGGGGATAACTGTGGTTAACTGGCCGCTTAGACGGTTGATTCTTAGCTGCGGGGCGAATATCTATACGAGAATTATAACCGGATTGCCCCTTACGGATTCTACGGGGGGTTTTAAGTGTTTTAGACGTGAAGCGCTTCAGGAAATGCCGCTCGATAAGATACGAAGCGATGGGTACTCATTCCAGATTGAGATGAATTATATGTGCTGGAAAAAGGGTTTCAGGATCAAGGAGATCCCTATAATTTTTACGGACAGAAGAGTTGGTGTTTCGAAAATGTCCAAGAAGATTGTCTTGGAAGCCGTTTTCCTTGTATGGCGTTTAAGATTTATGAGGAAGAGCCGGTTAAAAAAGTAAAATGAATTCTAACCTGAAAAGATAAATTCTTTATGGATCTTTCAATAATCATTGTTACTTACAATAGCCTGGATGTAATCGGGAAATGTCTTTCCAGTTTGGAAGAATATCCCCCCTCCTGTGATCATGAAATAATCGTAATTGACAATGCCGGCACAGATGGCACATCTGAACTGGTAAGGAATGAATTCAAGGGGGTAAGGCAGGAAGTAAACAGTGAGAACAAAGGATATTCAAGGGGAGTAAATCAGGGTATTTCTCTTTCCAGGGGACGTATGTTTCTGATTATCAATCCTGATATTATAGTAGGAGAGGGATCGATTGACGGCTTGTTTGATTTTATGGAAAATAATCCTGATGCCGGGATGGTTGGTTCAAAACTGCTTGGATCTGATGGATTGCTGCAATATTCCTGCCGGTCCTTTTATACAATAAAGGCTCTATTTATGCGCCGAACATTCTTTGGGAAACTGTTCCCACGGGCTAAGGCGCTGCGTGAGCATCTATTGATCGACTATGATCACCAAAAAACAAGAAGAGTGGACTGGATTCTCGGTGCCTGTATGATGGTGCGCGCGGAAGCGATTGAAAATGCAGGAGTGATGGATGAGAGATTCTTTCTATATTTTGAGGATGTGGATTGGTGTTACAGGATGAAACAACATGGCTGGAATGTTTATTATCTTCCTCAATCCGTCATGACACATTTCTACAAACGTTCAAGCGCGCGTTCTATATTCAACAAACCCTTTTTAATGCATCTCCTCAGCCTGCTGAGTTATTATGAAAAGTGGAATAGAGTATCTCATTTTTTCAAAAAGCACAGATCAGTTTTAAAAACACTGGCATTTGTTTTTATTGATTTTCTGGCAATTAACGCCAGTTTTTTGCTGGCATACTGGTTGCGCGGCCTTTCTGATTCTTTTTTCGCGTATGGATTGTATCCCCTTTCATGGTACCGGTATTTCATCCCTTTTTACAATTTGATATTCTTCTTTTCATTCCTTTTCGGGAGATTATACAGAATCCGGCGGGAAACTGACTTTGTGGAGGAATTTGGAAAAATTACAAGAGTAATATTGATAGGGTTGGCTCTATTAATGACTTCGACATATCTGCTGCGGATTAGAATATATTCCAGAGCAGTTATACTTGGTCAAGGCGCGCTGAGTGTTTTCCTTGTTTTCTCGTTTCGCAGGTTAGTTCGTGCTGTTCATCGATTCTTTGTTAAAGCCGGATTTGACCATAAAAGGGTAGTCCTTGCAGGAAATAAAGAAGAAACGAAAAATTTTCTCGCGGCTCTTTCTTCTTCCCCCGGTTTTGGGATAGATATCGTCGGGCATATAAATAATGAAGAGGGTTCGTTAGGAAGATCAAATGATATCGAAAACATTATTGAGAGATTTAAGATTCAGGAGATATTTATATTTCCTTCATTCCAAAGTATGGGGGAAATACTTCCTGTTATTGTCGGCTCTGAATACAGCTCTGTTCAGGTAAGGATTGTATCACCACTCGCGCGTTTTCTCGGTAGTGGCGTGCGGGTTGACAGGATAGGTAATAATTATTTATTCTCGATCGAAAAGAGCCCCCTCTTTCAATTGAAAAAATGGGCTATACGTACTATGGATATAATGTTTTCTTTTATACTATTGCCTTTTTCGATAACGCTCTCATTGATTTTACGTCTGTATGGAATGATAACAGGCCATATTTCTTTTTATAAAGAAAAGAGATATACCGCGGGGAAAAGAGAGATGTTGTGGCCCAGGATAGTTTTTGAGTCCGGCCGGGAAGTGGGCGATATTTTTAAAGTTGAACTATATTTTCTTATTTTGACCGGCCGGTTAAGTTTTGTCGGTCTGCCCGTACTCCTTACAGAAAAAGAACTGACGACGTTTGGGGGGGCGGAGAACAGATTCAGGCCGGGTATTACAGGGAGATGGAGAATCTCCCGGCTCGATCATACGGTTTCTTCGGTTAGAGATGAGGTTGTAGAGCTGCGAAAACAATCCTTAACGAATTATCTGCTGATAATTTTTAAATCAGCTTTCGTTTGGTTCTCAGGGCGCTATCCCGATTGGTTTTATAGTGAGGATGGAAAATAATGAAATATCTTATTTTGCTATGTGCTGCGGCAGTTATATTCCCTTCTTCCGCGATCTCTGATGTTGCTGATTGGGATCTTTATATTTCTCAAAGTAAGATAAATAAAATAGTTGCTGAGGGAGACAGCCTCTGGTGCGCTACGGATGGCGGAATCATGCTTTTTAATCTGGCCGATTCGGGGTTTACCTCTTATTTTGACGGGCTTGAGTTACGATCGAGTAACATTGAAGCTGTTGTTGCTGATGAAAACAATAATATCTGGGCCGGTTTCAGATCTCACGGTATAGCGCGTATAAGGAATATTGATACAGATCCGAAAGTGAACTGGTACACTGAAGAATACAATTTAATAAATGACAATGTGACCTGTCTTGCATATGTTGACGATGAAATATATTACGGTACAGTAACGGGGATCGGCAAGTTTGTTGAAGAAATGCCTTCAGATGAGATTACTCTCACTGACAGTTTGGCGGGTTCATATATCTGCGATATTCTTGCTGTCAATGATACTATACTGTGGGTGGCCGGGTCGAAAGGTGTATCAAGGTTTAATAGGATCACTTTTGATTACGATTATTTTCCCATCGGTATTGCGTTTTCTCTCTGTTCTTTTAACGGAAATCTCTATTGCGCTACCGATAGCAGCGTTCAGGTGTTTGAAGGAGATGAATGGGTCCCTGTGGGTTTTCCGGGTGGCCCTGACTATCCTCTTATCTCTGTCGCCTCCGGCGGCGGGGAGCTTTACTGTTTGACATCGGAGAAGCTTTACCACTGGGATTCTTCATTATTAACATGGCAGAGCGTAGATGCCGCGGGAATGTCTGATTTTTTCTACACTGAATACAGAATATGGGGCGGGGTTCAACTGCGTGCCCTTGAGGTTGACAATCTGGGTAATCCCTGGATTGGAGGTTATAGCATTAGGATGCCGGGTAGAGGAGAAAATCTCTGCTCTTATGATGGAAGCGGGTGGATA
>JAUXHZ010000292.1 GCA_030621255.1 Candidatus Latescibacterota bacterium | reverse complement strand
ATAGATCCCTGCCGAGTATAGCGATCGGACAGGAGATAGGAACTACTCCGCTTCAGATGATATCAGTATATTCCGCCCTCGCAAATGGAGGAGATTTATATGTTCCGCGAGTTGCCCTCGGAGTGCGTGGAGAGGGTGATATGATCGAGAAGGTAGCCCCGGTGAAAGTAAGGAAGATTTTTCCCAGGGAGGTTTCGAATACATTAAAGGGTTTTTGCAGGGATGTTGTTATTGAAGGAACAGGGGGAAATGCCGCGACAGAGATGGTTGCTGTGGGGGGAAAAACGGGAACCGCGCAGAAAGCGGATAAAAAGGGATATTTGCGGGGTAAATATATAGCAAGTTTCATAGGGTTCGCGCCGGTCGAGAATCCACAGATCACGTGCCTTGTGATTCTTGATGAACCGGATTATCCCTACATTTATGGAGGGCTTTCGGCGGCGCCGGTTTTCAGTAATGTTATAGAAGGGATTTGTCTTACTACCGATTATATATCACAAGGTTCTGAAAGGGCGCTTGCGCTTGAAGAGGGCAAGGACCGGGAAATAAAGACGCCTTCTTTCTACAGATTAACTTCCTCTGAGGCCTATCGTGTGGCTTCGGGAGCAGGGGTTAGAATTAGTTGCTCCGGTGATAAGGGGAGAGTCTATTCCCAGATTCCGGATCCAGGGACATTATTAGAAACAGGCGCGGAGATAACACTGCTTTTCAGAGAAAATGGATTGGACGAAAAAGAATATCGCGTACCGGATTTGAGAGGGTTGACTATTCGTAAGGCGAGAAGAATTTTAATAGAATGCGGGTTCCGGAGCACAATTAGGGGGGCTGGAGTAGTAGAGAAACAATATCCGGAAGCCGGGAAATCACTGAAAAAAGGATCAAAGGTTAGATTGTATTGTAATACAGGCCTTAAATTGTCTGAATCCTTTATTAATAGATCGCCAAAGGGGAGAAGCTGATTGTATTTATCTGAATTGCTGGAAAATATTGATCTCTTAGATGATCCGGAATTTGTTGATGTTGACATTAGTGGAATTTCAGCAGATTCACGTACTATTGAAAGGGGAGATCTGTTTATAGCTGTAAAGGGAGAGAAATATGACGGCCAAGATTATATAGATAACGCGGTGGGGTCAGGGGCGTCGGCAATTGTCGCCGAAAGCAGGATTGACACTCCGGTCCCCCTCGTTGTTGTCCGGGATACCATGTCAATCGTAGGCTCTCTCGCGGCGAAATTTTACAGGGATCCCGCGCTAGAAATGTTCGTTGTTGGAATAACAGGGACAAACGGCAAGACATCTACAGCTTTTTTGCTCAAATCAATTCTCGAAGAATCTCTCGGGGTTACGGGTATTATCGGAACAGTAGGGTATGGAACTGGAGAAAATATAGTTTCTTCGCAACGGACAACTCCCGGTGTTGTGGATTTATACAGCAAACTGGCGGCATTCAGGGATGAAGGATGTAAAGCGGTCGTTATGGAAGTGAGTTCTCACGGGGCTGTTCAGGGGAGGATTTCCGGAATAGAATTTGACGTGGGTGTATTTACAAATATTTCCAGGGATCATCTTGATTACCATGAAACATTTGAAAGTTATCTGGATGCTAAAAAAATATTCATTTCGACCCTTACAGCGAAAGGCCGGAAAAAAGAGACAGGCAAATTAATTTTTAATATGGATGATTCAGTTGTCAGGGAAGTCGGCGAAAATTTTGAAGGTGAAAAACTCTCCTTCGGTGTTCAGAACAAGGCAGATATTTATGCCCGTAATATAAAAACGGATCTCAAAGGAACCTCTTTCGAACTTGCAGCGAAAGATGAAAGTATTGATATAGCAATGAATCTGCTTGGGACCTTTTCAATTTATAATGCCCTTTCAGCGGCCGCGGCGGCATATGCTCTTGATAGAGGAATGAACGATATTAAAAAGGGGTTAGCAAAAATACAATCTGTCCCCGGGCGTTTTCAGGTTGTCCCGAGCGGAAAGGGGCCGACTGTTGTAGTGGATTATGCTCACACTCCGGATGCCCTGGAGAATGTTCTTGGATTTTGCAGAGATCTTGATTCACGGCGACTCATTACCGTTTTCGGCTGTGGCGGGGACCGCGACAGAGGGAAAAGGCCGATTATGGGAGCGATAGCCGCTGGTTTTAGCGATTCACTTTATGTGACAACCGATAATCCGCGCACTGAGGATCCAGGGAAGATATTAGATGAAATTATCGCGGGAGTTGATACGGCTGAATGCCATGTGGAAGTTGTTGCTGACAGGAGAGACGCGATCAGGAAAGCGATAATGGGTGCGGATAAAAATGACCTTGTGTTAATAGCCGGTAAGGGTCACGAGGAAG
>JAUXHZ010000058.1 GCA_030621255.1 Candidatus Latescibacterota bacterium | reverse complement strand
TACAGCATCCAGCCAAACTTTAATTACTATTCCTCAACATACCCCTCAAGGTATTTACTCCGCGTAACATGCCGAAGCCTGGTAATAGCCTTTTCCTTTATCTGACGGATCCTTTCTCTTGTAAGATCCATCTTTCTACCAATTTCCTCCAGGGTCAATGGTTCTTCGCCGGTAAGCCCGAAATACATTATAAGAATCTTTCTTTCTCTTTCCGTAAGTGTATCAAGGGTCTTCCGCATATCTTTACTCAGTGAATTATCATAGGTCATTTTATCCGCTGATTCCTGGTTATCATCAACAAGGTAATCAACAAGTGAATTTTCATCAGGATCATTGTTGAAAGAAGTGTCAAGAGAAAGATGACTGTTCGCTATCTTCATTGTATTTCTGACTTCTTCAACAGAAAGGTCAAGCTTCTGCGCTATCTCATCAACTTCCGGAGTACGTCCAAGCTGCTGATCAAGCTGCCGCGAAACCTTCCCGATACGATATAGCGTGCCCGCTCTGTTAAGAGGCAACCTCACAATACGAGACTGCTCGGCAAGAGACTGAAGCATAGCCTGCCTGATCCACCATACAGCATAGGAGATAAATTTGAATCCCCGCTTTTCATCAAACCTGTGGGCTGCTTTTATCAAACCAAGATTTCCCTCATTGATAAGATCGGCCAGCGAAAGACCCTGATTTACATACTGCTTCGCTATAGAAACTACAAAACGCAGATTGGCATTGACCAGCATATGAAGGGCTTCCTCATCTTCTTCCCTTATTTTCTCCGCTAGTCTCTTTTCGTCATCCCTTTTCAGTAAAGGAGTATTGTTTATCTCCTTAAGGTACAAATCAAGACTTCTTTCTCCTAAATAATCCTTGCTTTTGTGATACATTAAATCGCCCCCTGTCGGATATTCCCGATCTCTTTCTTGTTCTTTTCTCAATTGGTTACCAGCCTATCCCCTTTTAACCCAGATTACAGAAAGTTGTTCCCTCAAACTTTTTTACAACTCTCAATAACTAAGTAATTAGCATCTATAAGGTGGGGATTTTATACCGGCTTTGCTATTCTCACACAACTTAGTTTAAGTTTTCAAATATTACTTTTTGACACCATCAGGGCATAGTTTACATTAAATTTCAATCTTTGTCAAGCCGAAATATCAGATATTATAAGGATCTGAAAGTTCATTATACTATATTAAAGATAATTTTCTACTTCATTACCTATTATACTCAATTATACTCGATATTACTAAATATTCCTAATATACTAAATATAATCCGGCCTGCTAACCAACAATATCCCGCCCTTTCTGATTATCTCCGTCTCTTATAGCTGCCGGTGGTCTCTTTTGCTCTATTATTCTTCAGCCGGCTCTTTTGGAGATCTGCCGGATATTTTCACCTTCATATCTCTTATCGCTTTTATTTCTTCTTCCTTTACTCTTAATCTATTCTCCAGATCAGAAATTTTTTCTACCAGAGAACGAATTTTCTCATCGTCAGCAGTCTTGTTTCCTCTATGTCCTTCAACAGAGATAAGATGATAAACCTCCCCTCCAAGCTGGGACATTTCTTTTTCAATCGATCTGTTCAGGCCGGTTATCTCTATTTTTCTTTTCCCGATCCTTGCTACTTCATCTGTCTTCTCATAGGCAGTTTCATACCATTCAACAAGATTTTTTCTGACTTTGTTCCATAGAGAATCCATTTAAAACCTCCTTTTAGCATTTGCTCTCATTGCAATTTCCCTTGATATTCGTCTCACACTCTATCATATATCGAATATCCTGTCACGTGTATTTAGCCGGAGAGCTTCTTGTGAACAAATCTATTTTTTTTATTTCAGATACACATTTTCAATATCACAGAATTGGAAAAAAGGAAATGATAAAAAAAGAGAAGTTTCTCAGGTTTCTTAAGGAAATAAGAGGAGCTTCCAGGCTTTATCTCGTTGGCGACATTTTTGATTTCTGGTTTGAGTATAAAAATACCATTCCCAAACACTACTGGGATATTCTCTATAATCTCCGCACCCTGCGTGAAGAGGGGACCTCAATCCACATAACAGGGGGAAACCACGATTTCTGGCTTGGCCCCTTTATAGAAGAAGAGATGGGGTTTGAAATTCTTCCGGAGATATCCACTCATAAACTGCAGGGAAAAACTGTTACAATCAGTCATGGAGATATGCTTATGCCGGGCGATCTGAAATACAAGATCTTAAAGAGGGTGATCAGGGGGCGCCTCGCGATCAGACTGGCAAAAATGCTTCATCCGGATCTTCTTTTCAGATTTGCCGGCTGGTTTTCCTCTACAAGTAAAGATTTTACCGAAGGAAAAACAGAATCGTGCGCAAACCGGCTCGCGGAACTTGCCGAAGATTCTTTTTTCAAATGGGGAAACGATTCATTTGTCATGGGACACGTTCACAAACCGCTGCTAAAGCATCTCGGAAACAAAATATTCGTTATCCTCGGCGACTGGGAAAATCACTTTTCCTATCTCCGCCTTAAAGACGGAGAATTTTCGACAGGGAATTATAAGGGAGAAGAAAAGAGGTTGATTGAAAATCTATGACTGTCCCCCAGCCCAAACTCTATCGGCATAAAAGCATAATCAAATCTCAAACGATCGTATACAACACCTATCCCCATTGTCGCACTCTGAACATAGTATCCGCTCTTATAACCAAACCTGATCGCTAAAGCCTTTTTATAAAAATATTCCATCCCCAAAAGCAACTTTTCATCCATGTCGTTGGAGAAAAGAAAATCGCCGGAAAGAGTAACATTTCCTCTCATCCACTTTTCCTCGGCCGTATACGCCGCGCCCAAACGAGTCTGAAAAGGAGGGTAAAATTTTTCTTCTATAAATTTTGCCTGCGGCCCCAGATTTAAAATCGACGCGGCAAAGGTCAATCCCTCTATCCTGCTTCTGTGAAGAACCCCCAAATCTATAGCCCATCCTGTCGCGGATTCAAAATCTATCTTTTCATAAAGCAATTTCGCCGAAATCCCAAGTGAGACATCGGGCAATATATCTCTTCCGTAACCTATCGAAGCGGCCATATCATACGGAGCAAAAGTTCCATCAGGGGTTACTGTCGGGAAATTACCGCGTCTCTCAAGTTCTCCGTAATAGACTCCGGTAAAGTTGAATCCTACCGCTCCCCCTAACATCTCATTGGCAATACTTATCTGTTCAAACCTGATATCCATAAGCCACTCTGAATGGGTGACATTCAGTTCAACCTTCTCGATACCGGCTAACCCCGCCGGGTTAAAACTGATGCCGGTCGCGTCATCGGCTATCGCTGTAAATGCTTCCCCCATCCCGCTTGCCCGGGCGCCGTTACCAAGTCTTAAAAATAGAAAACCGCTCGTGCCGGGTTCTCCAGCTCTGAGAACTGCTGTGGAAAGTAAAACAAGTATTATAGCGCAAGAAATCTTTAACCGGATCATTTTTCCTCCTGTGTGTATCTAATAATCTAATCTATTGAATACTCCTGTCAACTTATTATGTCTAACATTCGGCGCCCGCGTATTGATGATTGGGGCTGACAAACTTAATAGTTTGCGGCTCAATCTTGAAACGCTGAATATCCAGCCCTACTTTACAACAGCAAATTTTCTCGCTCCCCGCCAATTTTCATTATCGGCGCTTATTTCCATATAACATATATATATTCCGCTTGCCAGGTTATCAACCGGTACACTTGCCTCAAACGGGACATTATTACCGCCGGAATAAGGATGGGCCCTGCTTATTTCCAGCACCTTTTCCCCTTCAATATTAAGAATGCAAATTTTCACGTCAGCGGTAGAAGAAATAGAAATGCGCACCGTCAGGTTCTTTTCCCTAACAGGATTCGGATAACAAATAAAAGTTCTTCCGTCAATTATCTCCCCCGCCGGCAAGGATGATCCGGAAGCCGATTGCCTCCCTGTCCCTGAAATATCATGGCGGTAAAAAGACCACCCCCTGTCAGGGAAAAACCGGTTCGCCGTGTTAAAGCAAACCGCGCAGGAAAGATTCATAGCTGAACCACTATTATTGACATTAATATTCCCCGTCAAATCTGTTCTTCCCGTCATAAAAATCCGCAGATCATTCCCACCGCCCTTAAAGAAAGCCGGCGTTTCCAACCCGCCTCCCGCGCCGATAATCGGCCATCCTTCGGCACGATTCGAGTCTATTTCAAAAGCGTGCAGATTCCCCATGATATTGAAGATAATCTCACATTTCTCGTCTTCATCAATATCTTCAATTATCGGCTGAGAGTATTCGCTCCGGCAACCCTCGAGCAACGATACCCGGGCATCTATCGAAACCGGCCAGTTTTCTTTCAATACTCCGAACCCGGTAAAAAGAAAAAGGTTTTTCTGGTCTCGCGCTGCCGTTTCAAGTACACCGTCGCCATCAATATCTTCCAGGGCCGCCGGCGACATTATATTGCTATTTTCATAAATTATAAACCGGTCCCCTTCCGGGCTCCAGAAAATCAAACCGCTCCCCGGAACCGACACAATCATTTCATCAAAACCGTCGCCGTCAATATCACCGGAGGAAGGGAGCAGCAAAGAAGATTCCGGCACAGGGCATGAAAGAGCCCTGCAATATTCAGTTGAAAAAGCTCCATTGACGAATCTGACCAGCCTCAGCTCCGAAGTCCCGTTCTCTCTTCTTATTAAACAGAAAAAACCATCTATTGAACCGCTTGAGGCATTGGCAGAAGGATTAGAAACTAAACTCCCCCCGGCAAAAGGAACTCTGAAAACCCCGTCACCTATTTCATGGGCGCCTTCAATGGCGGCGGAGGAACCGATAATATTTATAAAGACACTGTCTCCGGCAGAAGAAAGGATAAGGACCTCTGACAATGTGTCACTATCTATCTCGATCATCATCGGAAGAGAAAGTATTGAATCAGGCATATCAAGTGACCCGGGTGTACTATCCGCATCAATAGTAAAAGGGCCGCCCAGGCAATTAAAACCATATAAAGTATTATTGGCGGAAACAGCGAATATCTCAGGATTCTGGCCGCCATCGATATCCGAAACAACAGGAGGGCCTTTCCAGACAGCTCCCGGAAACTCCGCGAGGAGTTCAATTCTGTCCGTCCATTCCGGCGCTCCCGCATCTGAAACCAAATATACAAGGCCTGTATCGGCGGTAACAATCATGTCGATTCCTGCGGAGGAATTTACCTCGGCGGGGATTGGAGAATGGCCTTGAATCAAACCATTTATTCTCACCGTTTCACTTTCAAAAGAATGGTCAAATGAAATCCTGAAATTCATACTCTGTCCCGTATCCGAAATATCGGTAATATTAATTCCGGAACTAATTCCGAAATTCCCATCTGATGAGGGCATCGTATTTTCACCGAAACTGTCATTGTTCCCATTTCTGTAGGAATCATAATAGCTTCCGAAAGCGTAAGCGCCGCCCGATCTGTCAAGGTCCTGTATGCCGTCTGCTTCTTCCAGGTCAACACCCTTGAGAGCCGCATTGTTGTTCATATTAACATCATTAACCAGGGCATCGAGAATCACTCTTTCATCCACATGCCATATCATAATGCCGCTTCCGGTAGTATATTTATTAACTTCCATGGTATCCCGGATAACCTTTATAGATGGATTTGTTTCCTGAGTCATATAAAAATCAAATTCCGCCCCGAGAAGTGTATCCCGGTTCTGCGGAATTCCGTCTCCATTTATATCTCCAAAATCGAAAAATCCGTCAAAATCGGTATCATGAACCCTGTTTACAATCAAAAAATACTCGGAAGGACTTAGATCCACCCTTACCATTTGAGTATCTTCCGGCGAGACCGAATTAATATCTTTCAACTCCACCAGGCAATTTTCATCGATAGTTACAGCTTCAACCCAACCCATAAGATACCTGTTAAAGGCGGATGGAAAGGCGGGGACAAACCCGAGAGCGTTATATAGACCATACGACATCAATCCGAAATTCCCTATACCCTGCGAATCGGAGTACCCTGAAGGGGTAGAATCATAGAGTGGTAATAGTCCAAGCCTCTTTGCGAGCTGATAGGCATATATCCCGAGAGATCCAAAAATATACCCATCCTGAGATGATTCCTCGGGAAGAATTAAGAGATTATCAATATAAAAGGGTTTTCCGCCCAGAGAATCATCGGTCGGAATACCGTGCGCCGCCAGCGTATCAGCAACAATTTCTTCAATCTCTTCCGGGCCGATAAACCCCGACCATAACTGCTCCGGTGAATCTCCGAATATATCAGTCTCACGCCCGGCGCCGGAATGAATGAGAGCAAAAGCGTCATATCCGGAATAATCTACCACAGAGTCAGTTGAACCCACTGTTTCGAAGAGCATCTCTATCATTTTCGATGACCATTTCTCCTCTTCTCCGTAGTACGCCTGCGGGCGGCTCATCTGAATTATTTCGTCCAGCAAATCGTAATTAAGATTAAACATCCCTCCTGAGGCTCCGTAATAATATTCTTTCAGATGACGAAGTTCATTGTTAAAATAAAGAAAATCATGCGGCAGTCCTTCTGTAGAGTCTGTCTCAAACCCGCTGTCCTGAAAGGAAAC
>JAUXHZ010000103.1 GCA_030621255.1 Candidatus Latescibacterota bacterium | reverse complement strand
TCCACCGTAGTATTGAACCGTCTTAAACCAGAGAAGATCTGAAACAATATTCCTGTAACCGAGCGATATTAATTTAACGGCATCACTTGAAGGAAGATACATTATCTCTTTTCTTCTCTTCTTTTCACTGATCCCCTCGACGCTCCTCGAAACACCAACAAGGAGGCAGGCGGCTATGAATATCAACAAAATATTTACAAGCTTACTTTTCATCTCTTATCTACACAAACTCTCTCTTGCTGAAAACAAGGTAAGAAAAATATATAATGACTGAGCAATAAACCGCGGCATAGACCGTTGTAAGAATAATATCTGAATAGTGAAACGCTATTCCGTGTACCGCTTCATGGCGGAGATTAAAAAGCTTTAGGTTCGGCAAAATATAGTAGAAGAGATCGATGACATATTTCATTGTCCCTGAGCCGAATTTTTGAGCGAAAACGCGTAAATCACCACTTAAACTCCCCGCGGCAAAAAGACATATAGTAAAGAAAAAGGTCAGAACAGGAGTTGTAAAAGTGCTGAAGAAAAGTACTACCGAACAAATAACAGCCATTTCAATAAATGAAAGAAAGAGAGCGGCCAGCATTCCCCCTGTTATACTGCCGCCGCCGAGCACAACTACCACACCCATCACAACCGACATAGCCACCACCATGAGTATCAACGCGGTCATAATACCAAAGAACTTTCCGAGCAGGTATTGAAGCCGCGAGACAGGCCTTGTAAGAACCGTATAAATAGCTTTTTTATCAACCTCTTTGTGAACAAGCGTACTTCCCGCTATAACAGCGGTCATGACGCCGAAAAATGAAATGAAAGCCAGCCCGACATCCGTTATTATTTTGTCCTTTGCGGCCCCCACAGAAAGAGGGGACAGAATATATGTACTGACAATAAGTATCACCCCGAAAATAAGGACTATATACAGCAGTTTTCCCCTGACTGATTCCCGGAATGTATTCAAGGCTATATTTGCTATCCTTGCCATACTTCCTCCTTCACTTCTTTCTCCAGCCGGTTAAACAGAAGTTTCAACCCGCGGTATTTCTCCTGTAGTAGTCTTTTGATTTCCATTCTCCACTGCGGCAACCTCACTTACAAATATCTCTTCAAGGGAAGGCTGCACACCTGCGACCCTTAGTATTTCAGCACCATTATTTAATAAATGCTGAATCAAACTACGTACATATTCCTGTCTATTTACTACAATAAACGTTTCATCTCCGGATCTCTGCACCGAATCTGCATATTGATTTATCTCCCCGGCCATACACTCAGGATAACCCCGCGCTGTTATCTCCACCTTCCCCTCCCCCATTATAAACAACTCATCGAGTCCCACATTTTTTACTATCACCCCTTCACGAATTATTGATGCCCTGTCACAGAGAGCCTCCATATCGGAAAGTATATGTGAAGAGAAGAATATTGTTTTCCCCCGATCTTTAAGCTCCAGGAGAAAATCTCTAACCATCTTTCTCCCGAGCGGATCAAGCCCTGAGAAAGGCTCATCGAGTATCAATAAATCGGGATCATGAATAACCGCTTGAGCCAGCCCGGCGCGCTGTATCATTCCCTTCGAGAAGGTGCTCAATCGTTTCTTTTTATGCCTGGCAAGACCAACCTTATCTATCATGCTCTCCATACGGACTTTAAGCATTTTCCCCTTCATTCCACTCATCTTTCCGCAAAATATAAGAAACTCCTCAAGTGTAAGATGAGGATAAAAGAAGGGATTCTCGGGCAAAAAACCTATCAGTCTCCTCGTTCGGCGATCACTGACCGAATTCCCGAGAATCCTGACCTTTCCTGAATCGGGCCTTATAAGCCCTACTATAATCTTTATTGTTGTTGTTTTCCCCGCGCCGTTCGGCCCCAGAAATCCGAGAATCTCCCCTTCCCCCGCAAATAAGGAAAGATCACGCAGCACTTCCTCTTTTCCAAATGAAATATTATTTCTAAAAGACTTCCTTATATTTTCCACGTTTAGAATATCCATAAATATTAACCGCCTGTAGTTTTTATCCGGTTTCTGCCATATTTACGAAACTTTTGTGCCCTAAAAGAAAACTGCCGCACAAAATCTATCCATCCGCTATATAAGAACCGGCAAGTTTTCCGTTTATTAACGGGCATTTCATTAACATTTCCTCTATAATTGCAGAAACCATGCCACTCCCAATCTCGCAAAAACAAAAAAAAACGGGCGGCCCGTGTAAGCCGCCCGCGAAAATACTAAATTTCAAGTTTTCTTACTGACCACTTGATAGTGTGATCATTACATTTCCGTTTTCATCTCCACCTGTAATGTTATAACCAACATTCACACCGTTTATCACAATCGGGTTATAACCAATTTGACCTGGAGCAGCGGCAGCTCCACCCCATACAGCCGGCTCTGTGGGAAGCTTAGTAAAGGAATTCTCAAGAAGCGCTGCACCTGGAAGCAAAGTGATGATTGTGTCGCCACTAGGTACAAGGGGTGTCGTACCATCGGCAGCATAAACTCCAAGATTCTGCACAGCGAAATCCTCGGCAGCAAGCTGCAAAGTGTGACAGTTTGATTTGCATGAAGCCTCTTTCGCTCTCGACTGCATATTGATGAAGTTAGGAATCGCGATCGCGGCTAGAATACCAATAATCACAACAACGATCATCAGCTCTATCAGGGTAAAACCCTTGTTATTCATCCTGCACCTCCTTAAGGCACTTACTCTCAAAGCAAAACTGCTTTGAAGGTTTTAATTATACGGTTCTTTTTAACCGCCAAATCTCTTAGTAAAGCCATTTCCCGGCCTCGCCCTTATTGATTCGCAAGTAGTATGCCAAAATAAGCAGCCATAATAAATACGTCAACTTTCTCTGTAACATAGTGTTATGATTGTCAGAATCTGTGCCCGTACAGACCCGTATTGTAAATTGCCACACATCAATTCTGCAATGCAACTATTTCTCATTTCATCTCAACTTCTTCAATTTTGCGATTAAGACCGTAGCGCTGAATCTTCCGGTAGAGTGTCGAAGCGTTAATCCCCAGAATCTCGCTGGCTTTTTTCTTCTGCCACCCGGTTTCCTCAAGAACAGATATAACATATTCCTTCTCAAGTTCCTCCAGCGTTACCTTCTCCCTGTTCAGGTCAAAATTCCCTTTCCTTCTCGAATGAAAACGAATCTTGTCGGGGAGATCATAGGGCATTATCGTATCTCCGTCCTGAAGCACAATAGCACGTTCAATTATGTTTTCCAGTTCACGGACATTTCCGGGCCATTCGTAATTCAACAGCAGATCGATTGATTCGCGGGAAATAGTCTTTTTTCTTTTGATTTTTTCAGATGCCATTTTAAGAAAATAATCAACAAGAAGAATGATATCATTCGAACGGTTTTTAAGAAGCGGGATCTCTATCGGTATTACATTCAAACGGTAATAAAGATCGGGGCGGAAACTTCTCCCGCGTACGGCCTCTTCGAGATTAGCATTGGTTGCCGCAATTAAGCGAACATTCACCTTTATAGGGGTTGTCCCCCCCACCGGAATTATTTCTCTTTCCTGAAGGACCCTCAGCAGCTTAACCTGAATCCCCGGAGATGTCTCCCCCACTTCATCAAGAAAAAATGTCCCTCCGCAGGCCACCTTGAATAGTCCATCCTTGTCCCTTATCGCTCCAGTAAAGCTCCCCTTTACATGCCCAAAAAGTTCACTTTCAAGAAGATTCTCGGGGAGAGCCCCGCAATTTATAGAAACAAAGGATTTGTTCGATCTGTTGCTCTTGTGATGAATTGATTTCGCGACAAGTTCCTTGCCGGTTCCACTCTCGCCTCTTATTAGAATAGTGCTGTCGGTAGCGGCAACTTTGTCTATCCTGCGAAAAACCTTCTGCATCGGTTCGCTTTCACCAATAATATTCTTGTAGCTGCTCTTTTTCGCACGCTGTTTCTTAAAAAAGACATTCTCATTATTTACCCTTCGCGTCTCAATGGCGTTGTGGACTATCATCTTTATTTCATCGTTCTTTGCCGCTCTCTTCACCATATAGTGGAAAGCGCCGTTGTTAAGGGCTTCTATCGCAGTTTTCTGTGAAGCGTAAGCAGTCATGATTATTACGGGAAGATTAGGTTCATGGGTTTTTACCGCGGAGAGAACTTCGAGACCGTCAACCCCCTTCATTTTTATATCGGTCATTACAGCGTCATAATTCTCCTTTTTCACCTCTTCTATCGCGCATTTACCGTTACCGACTGTCTTAACTTTATAACCTTCTTTTTTGAGCATTATTGAAAGATATTGACACATACTCTTTTCATCATCCACGATCAGTATTCTCTCACCTGCCATTAATCAAAACCTCCCCAATTATACACTGCAAAGTTTCTGTTTGATTTCCTCAATACCTATCCCGTTTCTATTGTTCTTTACCGGAATCAGGACTCTAAACACGACACCCTTTCCTTCCGGGCTTTCCACATTTATCGTACCTGAATGACTTTCAATAATTCTTCCCGCAGTAGCCAGGCCCAGTCCAGTACCGCCATCCTTCGTAGTAAAGAAGGGTTCAAAGATATGCGGCAGAACATCGGATGGAATCGATGGGCCGTCATTCTGAAATTCTATTTCAGCGCACTCTGTCTTTCTTCCGCCTTCCTCCAAAATCTCTTCGGCCATCCTTACCGTAATGACAATATTTCCGCCTATTCCCACAGCTTCACAGGCATTAAGACCAAGATTCAGAAATACCTGCCTTATTTGTTCATCATCGGCATATATTTTCACACTTTCAACTTCACTCTGAAATCTGATATTTCCTCCGCCGCGAAGATAAGAACCGTGCTTTAACAGAAGAATTGTTTCTTTCAGACAATTTTCAATATCTATCGAGTCAAACTCTGGTTTTCGTAGTCTCGCATATTCAAGAAAATCGGTAATCATTCCATCTAGACGCTCTGATTCACGAATTATCAAATCCATAAGTTCTCCGTTCTCACCCGTCACATCAAGTTCCCCTTTAAGCATCTCTGTAGAACCGCATATTGAAGTGAGTGGCGCACGTATTTCATGCGCGATTGCCGCTGAAAGCTCTCCAACCGCCGCCATCCGGTCCGACTTCCGTATCCTTTCCCTCATTATGTTGACTTCGGTTAAATCCTGAAAGAGAGCTATCGCCCCCTTCTTTTCATCATTTTCATCTCTAAGAAGTGAAATGTTTATTCCTATCGGCAGTTCGCGTCCATCTTTCCTGGAAAGTTTTATCTCATCCCTGTTCCGCTGAACCCCCGTTTCCATAACAAGC
>JAUXHZ010000207.1 GCA_030621255.1 Candidatus Latescibacterota bacterium | reverse complement strand
CATAACAAGGTGCTCCGTTAAAAACGTATCAACTGCGACGTTGTTTGTGCCATAACCCATTTAACCGGAGAAAAACATGAAAAGACAAATAATAAAAATCGATGAAGAGAAATGTAATGGGTGCGGTCTTTGTATACCTGATTGCCCTGAAGGCGCGTTGCAGATTATTGACGATAAGGCGAGGCTTGTGAGTGATCTTTTTTGTGACGGCCTCGGGGTTTGTATCGGCAGCTGCCCGCAAGGAGCGATAACTATCGAAGAGCGGGAAGCTGAACCTTATGATGAATGCAGGGTTATGGAAAATGTTGTAAAATACGGAGAAAATACAATCAAGGCCCATTTGAGCCACCTGAAAGAACATGGTGAAGTCAAATATTTAGGGCAGGCTCTGCAGTTTCTCAGCGATTGTGATATTGATATTCCTGATGATTTTACGGATAACAGCAATAGTTGTCAAAATGTAGCAGGCTGCTGTCCAGGCAGTTCGCCGCTCGATTTAAACGCCGGGCGTGAAGAAGAAACAAGCCGTGTGAAGCTCTCTTCAGAACTCAGGCAGTGGCCGGTTCAGCTCAAACTGCTGAATCCGATAGCTTCGTATTTTGACGACGCGGATCTTTTAATAGCTGCCGACTGCACAGCGTTCGCGCATGGAGATTTTCACCGCAGGTTCGTGAGGGACAAGATTGTTATAATGTTTTGCCCGAAGCTCGATCCATACATCGATGAATATATAGAAAAACTGGCTGCTATTTTCTCCACTCATGAAATAAAATCGATAACCATAGCACGCATGGAAGTACCGTGCTGCGGGGGAGTTGGGATGATTGTTCAGAGGGCGTTGGAAAAAGCCGGTAAGAACATCTTTGTGAAAGATTATACAATCTCCGTCGATGGAGAGATTGTATAGATAGTGTTCGGATTAGAGAGATGAAAGAAAGGGTTGTTTTTCCGCTGAATGAAAGCAGACTTTGAGTGAAAAGGAATCTTTAACACAGGAGTAAGAACTTGAATAAACTGGAAGTCAAACCTGGTATTTACTGGGTTGGCGGTGTAGATTGGGATATCAGAAATTTCCACGGATACATGACCCAGCGTGGCACAACGTATAACGCCTACCTTATTATCGATGAAAAAATAGTGCTTGTCGATACGGTGAAGCACTATCTATCGGAAGAAATGTTCTCCCGTATAAGGGAAATAATTGACCCCGGGAAAATCGATTATATTATTTCCAATCATGTGGAAATGGATCATTCAGGTTCGATACATACGATTTTAGAGGCTGCTCCGGACGCGAAGATAATAACATCAACACAGGGGGAAAAGGGGCTTAAAAGGCATTACAAGAGGGATTGGAATTTTCATGTAGTAGATTCCGGCGATACCTTAAAGATCGGTAAACGTACACTTCATTTTGTGCACACGCCGATGGTTCACTGGCCCGACAATATGGTGACATATATACCCGAAGACAAAATTCTCTTTTCAAATGACGCCTTTGGACAGCATATAGCTTCCGTGGAAAGATTTGATGATGAATTGGGCCGGGAAATGATTATGGAAGAAGCGGCAAAATACTATGCGAATATTGTTCTTCCTTATGGTAACAGGGTTCAGAAGGCTATGGATGACCTTGCTGGATTGGAAATAGATATGATAGCTCCGAGCCATGGAATTATCTGGCGCTCTCTGATTCCGGATATTCTCAAAGAGTACGGTAAGTGGTCATGCAACGAGACGGAAAAGAGGGCGCTTATAATATACGATTCCATGTGGGGGTCTACTGAAAAAATTGCGTTTGCCTTTATGGAGGGGTTAAGAGAACAGGGCATCCGAATCACCATGAGAAATCTCAAAACGAATCACATCTCTGATATTCTAACCGATATACTCACCGCGAGATTGGTTCTGATCGGATGCCCTACTCTTAATAACGGCATGCTTCCGTCTATGGGTGCATTTCTAACGTATTTAAAGGGCCTTAAACCGAGTGGCAGAATCGGGGCGGCGTTTGGTTCATACGGTTGGGGAGGTCAGGCGGTTGGAGAAATCGAAAAAGTGATGCGGGATCTCAAATGGGAATTGCCTGTGGAGAAAATAAATATTAAATATGTTCCGGATGATGAAGAATTAGTCACGATTAGAAAAATAGGGAATAAGCTGGGAAAGATTGCGCTGGCATGAAGTTGGAAATTAATTTAAAAAGGAGGTTAGAAAATGGCTGTTAAAATGCAGGTTTACAAGTGCGAAATTTGCGGAAATATTGTAGAAATATTCCATGGAGGAAAGGGTGAGCTTGTTTGCTGCAATAAACCCATGAAACTGATGGAAGAACAGAATGCTGACTGGAAGACGGAGAAACATGTCCCGGTTATTTCGCAGGAGGGTGAAAATATAAAGGTAGTAGTGGGAAGCACTCCTCATCCGATGACAGATGAACATTATATTGAATGGATAGAGATTGTTGATGACAACGGCAGGATCTGTCGTAAACACCTGAAACCCGGAGATTCTCCGGAAACGCATTTTCTGCTGTGCGAAAATTGCGGTAAGGGTTTATACGCTCGTGAATACTGTAATCTTCATGGATTGTGGTCGACTAAAGAGTAATATGTGACTATCTGAATCAATCTGGTTTTATTAAACGGAATAATTTAAGTAAAGGAAAAATAATAATGGCATCTTTAAAAGGAACAAAGACGGAGAAGAACCTGCTCGCGGCATTCGCGGGAGAATCACAGGCCAGGAACCGCTATGATTATTTTGCTTCAAAGGCAAAGAAGGAAGAGTATGTTCAGGTTGCGAATATATTTCTTGAGACTGCTCTTAATGAAAAGGAACACGCGAAGCGTCTATTTAAATTACTTGAAGGCGGAGAAATTGAAATATGCGCCGGTTTCCCGGCGGGAGTGATAGGGTCTACAATCGAAAACCTAAAAGCCTCCGCTGCGGGTGAGAATCATGAGCATACAGAGATGTATCCCGCCTTTGCCAAAGAGGCGGAAGAGGAGGGGTTTTCCGCAATCGCGGATATTTTCAGCTCGATAGCCGTAGCTGAGAAACAGCACGAGAAACGCTTCCTGGATTTTCTTGAGAATATTGAAAAGGGTACGGTATTCAAAAAAGAAGAAAGAGTAAAATGGCGGTGCAGCAACTGCGGATATATACATGAAGGGACAGAAGCGCCCGATATGTGCCCCGCCTGCGCGCATCCTCGTGCCTATTTTGAGGTTCTTGGCGAAAACTGGTAGGCTGTGTAAGGGAGCGGGAAAAGCAAATTGTAGCGTTAAATGATCGCCGGGATTTGGATTGTGTGTCCCTAATGCCGATGTCGCGGCATATTTTACGGAGAGGGGTTATGGTAGCTCAGAACTGGTTTTGCGGTGAGTGCGGGTTTGCAGCGGTTGATCTGTTTCCGCCGGAGCGCTGTCCCAAATGCGGCAGCGGCAGGAAG
>JAUXHZ010000139.1 GCA_030621255.1 Candidatus Latescibacterota bacterium | reverse complement strand
ATTCATCACATATTCTGCGGAAATTGCAGAAATTGCATTTATTACCTCTGCTGGGGGGGAAATATTGAGCGGGAAGAGGGCTGTTTTTTTTGATATCATTATCGGCGAGCGTAGAGGCTAGTTTTGATATGCCCTTTTTTAAACGGTGCACAGCGTTCTCCAAACTTTCACTATTTATCGTGTAGGTTTGTTCCCGCGCGGCATCGAGAAGATTCACTTCATACATATAAATATTATCGACCGGTTCGCCAAGTACAGTGGCGGCATAATATCCATATATACCGAGTTGATCGCCTGCTCTTCCCGCATCTTTTTTATTATAAGAGTGCGATTTGCCGCTGAATGTTTTCCAGTCAACTATGTTGAAGGAGTTATCATTGGAACGAAATATAAAGTCGGTTTTCAGGAAAATAGTTGCTTCTTCAAATTGGAATGACTGAGCGAATTCGGAAAAATCGATATCTTCGATAACCCATTCGGATGAATCGGTTTTTGATATTTTGTCAAGAATCGGACTTTTAAGAAGAGTTTTGATTGCTTCCAGACATTCGCAGCGTGTTTTTATCAGATGTTTTTCCGGTATTTCGATATCATATTCATGATCGCTGAGTGCGAGCCAGTTGATATTTAATTTCCCTCTGACTTTTTTTGGTTCATAGAGGTACCGTTTCTCTTTTGAGAATTTTAACTGCTTATTGAAAGATTCAACGGTATAGCTGATAACGTCATCTGCGGCGGGTATTCTTTTCTTTGCCCGTATCGATTGAAGTATTTTTGTCGCAATGTAGTGAACCAGTTGACCGCGCCATAGCGGAAGAGAAACAAGGCGTTTGAGTTTGAATGCTTTTCGGGAAATTTCGGGTGCGTTCCGGTTCCAGCCGCTCCAGCTGAGATAATAATGAAAATAATATGCTCTTTTGCAGGAATCAAACAGGGTTTCCCGCGAGATTGACCATCCGAAATTATTTTTAAATTCCATTGCCTTTTTCCATGACGACAACAGCGTGGGCGATATCGCTGTCGTGCGAAATAGTCAAGTGGACACCCAGGATATTTCTCTTCTCGAGAATGGTTTCAATATGCGGGGAAAGATTAAAGAAGGGTTTTCCATTCTCGTTGTTTGAAATTGAAATCTCTTTCATTGAAATGTCTTGCATCATTCCTTTTCCGAGCGCTTTAAGGAAGGCTTCACGCGCGGCAAATCTCCCGGCGAAGAATGAAGCGTTGTCTTTGCGTTTCAGCCCTTTTTTTATTTCTTCGTCGCTGTAGATTCTGGCAAGAAAGCGTTTGCCATATTTTAGAATAATTTTTTCTATCCTTGAGATAGAAGTGATATCGGCGCCTATTCCGTAAATCATTGAGTCTCCGTTTGCCGGTTCCTTCAGGCCAGCGATAGTACACCGTTGCTTGCCTTTAAGAAGAAATCCATTTCTTCATGGTTGTAGTGGACTTTCGTTGCAAGTATATTAGAAGTTAGCAGGTTCTTTAATATTTTTAAACAACTAACTGTTAATTATACCGATTTTCATAAAAAGAGATTAAATATCACAAATAGTTTTTAAAAGGAGGATTTTTAATGGTCACTTATAATCAGCCGGTCTGGCGTCCTCCGAGTGAGGCAAATTCCTTGATAGTGCAGGCAACTATTGGATGTTCTCACAATCGTTGTCTTTTTTGTTATATGTATAAGGGGAAAAGATTCAGGGTTAGAAAATGGGAAGAATTAAAAAGGGATATAGATGAATCGGCCCGGTTCTTTCCGGATATCAGAAGAATCTTTATCGCGGATGGAGATGCCTTTGTTCTGAGTACAGACCGCCTTGAACAGATACTCGATTATCTTGCCGGTTCCTTTCCGCGGCTTCAACGTGTCAGCTGCTATGCTAATCCAGGCAATTTTGTTAAAAAATCTATTGAGGAGATGAAGAGATTAAAGGAGAAAAAACTTACGGTAATATACTATGGGATTGAGAGCGGTGACCCGGATCTCTTGCGGCGGATAGAGAAGGGCGCTACTCCAGCTGAAATGGAAGAGGGTTGCAGTAAGGCCTCCCAGGCGGGATTTAAGCTTTCTGTTACGGTTATTCTCGGTATCGCGGGAAAAAGGGGGAGCCTGAAGCACGCGAGAGAAACTTCCAGGCTGGTGGAAAAGATAAAACCCCGTTATTTATCTGCTCTTACCCTGATGCTGGGGGCACACAGAAATGAATTTAAAGAGCGAATGGGGGATCGATTTGAATTTAATTCTCCTGTGGATGATATTGTCGAACTCAGGGAGTTGATCGGCGGGCTGGATGTTGACGGGTGTATATTCAGGAGCAATCATGCTTCCAACTACCTTTCTCTTAAGGGAGTTCTTAAGAAAAGCAGGCGGGAATTGCTCGACACGATCGATCTCGCTCTGGAAAGACCGGAAATCTATTTAAAAAGGGAGTGGATGAGGGGGTTGTAATGTGCCTATGTTTGATTTGATTGACGATCGAACCGGAGTGCTTGCTACTTTCTGAACAATCTTCTGGGCCAGGAATCGGAGACGTAACTGTCGTAGTTAACCCGAATTCCTCCCCAGCGTTCTTTGTAATCGATAAGACTGTGTGCGTAAACTGGAGAGGCGCCGAGATTAACCTTTTTGATACCCTTTTCTATAGCGAGATCGATCGCATGGGATAGAAGTACATGGTTTGGTTTCAGGTGCCTTTTTGAATAATCGGATACGGTTTGCCAGTTAAAAAGTGTGTCCCTGTAGATAAAATTAATACATGACCCGATCATAATGGCATCTTCCATAAGAGCGTTCCAGTGTAGCATGTTTGATCCATTCAGCACATCAAGGATAGCCCGGAAGAATCTTTTGCTGTAGAGGGGTTTCCTCTGTTCATGCCGTTTTCCAGTTAAAAGATAGAGTTGGTAAAAGGCATCGAGATGTTCCCTGCTCTTTACAATAATCTCATTTGTATCCGCTTTCAGCCCTGTTTTTATATGGCCGTTTATTTTTTTGTCGGGGGGATTATGTTTATCTTTTTTGTCAAGATGGATAATATGAGTAAATACTGATGACGAGCTAAGGAAAGGTTCGCTGATTTTTGCGAGTTTGCCTTCAAAATCTGTGATCGCGATGCGCGAGAAGCAGTTGTTTTTCAAATATTTGATAAGGTGAGTATTGAATATGTCTCTCTGGAGTTCACTAACCTCTTTTTCCAGAACAACTTCACCGTAGGTGCCGTATGGCATTGAATAGAATGATTTGAATCCCATTTTTTTTGTGATTATAGCGGGCATTCCTATAATTATTTTGCCATTTTTAACACCGGTAAGAAAGAGGGAGTGAGCACTGTGCCCCAAGCCCTCAGAACATATATCCGCCCACTGGTGTGTGTGAAAGAAGGTTCCGTTGGAGACAAGTTTGTCCCACATCTTTAAATCAAGAGATTTGCGATCGAATACTTTAAATTCCATGGCATAATTTAATATGTATCGTGTGAATAGTCAATAATCATAAAATTAATGCCCTTGAAAATAATATTGTGAATGTTTTACAATCAGAAATCAGCAAGGATTGAATTGTATAAGAAATTGGGTTATGAAATGAAATCACAATATAATAATTCATCAGATGTAGTGATAAGGGAATTTTGTATGGAAGACTATGATTCTCTTATCAAACTTTGGGATTATTCAAACCTTCCATACAAACCGAAGGGACGGGACAGGCGTGACAGGATCGGGTATGAATTAAAAGAAGCGAATGCTCTTTTTTTTGTTGCCGTGGTAGAAGGTAAATTGGCAGGTTCTGTTTTCGGGACGCATGATGGTCGAAAAGGCTGGATAAACAGGCTTGTTGTTGCTCCCGAGTTTCAAAGGCGGGGCATAGCGAGAATGCTGGTTACAAGGGTAGAAGAAGTTCTATCGGCCCTTGGGATTGAGATAATTGCTTGTTTAATCGAAGGGTGGAATGGGGATTCCATGCAGGTTTTCGAAAGGTTGGAATACAAGCGGCATACGGATATAGTATACTTTACGAAAAGGAAGGAACCGGATGTATAAATTATCCTCTAAAACGTATATATCCCCGGAGATGCTGCCAATACGATTGACATTTTTAGCTATCTATGGCATAATATAAAAGATTATAGGTTCTTCTAGGGCTTTCGTAGTTTCAGAAAGGTACATCGGAGGAGTAACAACATGCGGAAGTGGGAAAAGGCCTTATTTTTCCTAAATATATTTATCGTCTTTTCGATATTTTATTCAGGGGCTTTGTGTGCTCAATGTTATGGCTCTCTGGATCTACCTCCCGGCTATTTTGAGTATGACTATCTTGTGCGTATTACCGTTCATTTTGGTGATGTGTCAGCGTTGCCGGAGGATGTGATTTGCAGCAGAAC
>JAUXHZ010000231.1 GCA_030621255.1 Candidatus Latescibacterota bacterium | reverse complement strand
CTAATCATCGTCATCACAAGAGAACCTGGAACACCTTTGCCCGACACATCCGCTACCACCACACCGAGGGTATCTTCATCAACTTTCACAAAATCATAGTAATCCCCGCCGACTTCTTTGGCGGCTTTATAGTAACTGGCGATATCATATCCACCTATTTCGGGCACATTGCTCGGGAGAAGAGAATGCTGTATTTCCTGAGCTACTTGCATCTCTTTCTGCATTCTTTCCTGTTCTACTACATTTTCCTGAGCTACACGAAATTTTGCTGTGATTTCATTAAAGGCCTTCGCGATCGCTCCAATCTCTTTAGGCCCTTTTATATCAAGTTCATCTTCCAGCGAACCCTCTCCTATAGCTATCACCCCATCAGTCAGGGTTTGTATAGGTTTGATAAATATGGATATAAGCAGATAAATGAGGCCTATTCCCGACATAAATATACCAAACAATATAGCAAAAGTTTTGAGCCTTTTATCCTCTATTCCCATCTCAATTCTCTCGCCGGACACTCCCATAACCAAATGCCCCATAATAATTTTTTTGTCAGTATCCTTCTCTGAAAGTACGACAGGCAAATGAAATTCCTCTATATTCTTATCCCCCATGTCCAGAGTAATCCATTTTCCATCTGAGGATAAATCACGGGCCTGTAAAGGAATTTTGTAGAATTGTCCGAATTCATCGGCAACACTCGAAGAAACTATAACTCCATTCGTGTTGACAACCCGCATTGATAGAACCACTTTGTGAGTTTCCATTCCATCGTGAATAAATTCATTTAACTTCCTGTATTCAGGGTCGTAGAGATCATCCAGAACAAGCGCATTTTCACTTCTGAATTCAAGCGACCGGGCAAGATTTCTCACTTGCAGCCATGCCTTTTGCCGGCTTCCTTCGATGTCATGTGCCTGATTAACAAATTGAATAATACCAATAATCGCTATAAGCCCGAAAAGACCGGCAGAAGCCCTCATAAGAAATTTGAATCTAAGTGTCTGCGCCCATCTCGGTTTTATTGAAAGAAGCCGAGATTTCCCATCCAAAAGGGATGTATCGGAACTCTTGCCCATAATCAGAAGATTTCCGTCACTGGAAGATTTATATTGGACGTCATCCATAAGACGATTCATCAAATATATTCCAAGCCCGCCCCTCTTCCCCATCTCAACATATTCCTCAAGATCGGGATCCTTTACACCTGACCAGTTAAAAGGTACCCCCCTATCGCGGAGGTGAATTTCAACGTTGCCCGGCCAAGCCCTCATATCCACAATAATCTTGCCTGATTTCCCGCTGTAGGCATGCTTGATGATATTAGTACAAGCCTCATCAACAGCCAGCTTGGTATTATTAGTCTCCCTCTTGCTAAATCCCGCCCGCATACAAACGTTGGATATATAATCCCTTATCTCACCCAGATTATTTTCGTCTGCGTGAATCTCAAGATGGAAATCTTTTTCATTTTTAAGGAGGGTGGTTTTCAATTAATTTTTCTCCCCGGAATTAATCATTTCAAGTCTTTTTCCGGCTTCTTCAATATTCTTTTTTATACTTTCATTGTCAGGATCGATCTTTAAAATTTTATTCCATATCTCTACCGCTGATTTGTACTTTCTTTGTGTAAAATATTTCATCCCTTCAATGTACAATACCCGAATTTCTTCCTTTTCTTCCTTCGTGAGGGGAGTCATCCTGCGCTGGGCTCTATCGAGGAGCTTTCTTGCTTCCTTGTGATCAGGCTGGATCTGTAATACCCTTCCAAGAAGCTCTGTTGCCCGGGAATAATCGCCTATACTGAAATTATTCAACGCCTTTTCGAATAGATCTATTACTCTCAATTTTCTTCTCGCCGAATCAAAATTAATGCTCAGAGCTTGCAAACGCTCTTTTAACCTCTGAGAACCTTCTTCAGCTTCTTTGTTCTCCGAATCAAGCGCCCTTATCATATTCCATTCATCCAATGCTGCTGCAAATTCGCCTTCCTTCTCAAAATCAACAGCGTTCTTCCTGTGGCGTGTAATCTGCCGGGAAAGTTTTTCCTCTATCTTCGTGATATATTCTTTCGCCTTCGTATTATCCGGATCGATCTCAAGTAAAGAATTCCATTCTCCCTTTGACAGGAGATATTCATTGTTTCCGTAGTATTTCAATCCCAGCTTAAAATGACGATTTACAAGAACCCGCTTTTCAACCGACTCGATTTCTTGCTGCTGCTGCTTGACAATCTCATCTTCCAGGACTGAAACCAGTCTCGAAGCCTCTTCATCTGACGGATCGTATTCGAGCGCGATCTTAAGCTCATCATACGCCTTTTCAAGTTCTCCATTTTCCCTGAACGATTTTGCTTTTTGCAGATGGTTTTTGAGCCTGTCTGAAAGTACCTGCTGAAGATACCTTTCTTCTTCAGCCCTTCTAAGCGCCTTTAGCGCTTCTCTCTTTCTGTCAACTGATTCGCCAAGATTAACCGAAATTGATACGGGATGAGAAGAACCGGCTTCTTCACGGCTGAAATATCCGTAATCGGCAGTATATTCCTGCCAGGAAAACCCTATTCCGGCGGTTATTTGTTCGGAGTCAAATCCAACCCGGAAACTCATTATATTCTTTAAATCATATTCAATGCCAAATCTTATATCATTATCGGCCCTCTCGGGCATATCCACTTGAGCGGAAACCATCAGCGCTGAACCATCCTGAAATTCGTAAGAGTAGCCCGCACCGAGCATCAAGGTTCTATCAACCCTCTCACTTAAAGATACAAGTTTTGTTTCAGCTCCTACTAAATCCTGAATATTGCACCCCATAACAAGGCCTTTCAGATATGAAAGCCTGTACAAGATCCCCACATCCATCCCCGTTCCCGTATCTGAATAATCGCCTATACTCTGATTCAATATCTTGATTGATGTTCCGAGTGTAAATTTTCCAAACAGCTTAAAGGGCACATTAAAGGCATAAGCCAATATTGCCTGGCTTTCGCGATAAGAGATTTCGCCCAGTTCATTGCTGAACTCGTCAAATTCTCTTATTCCACCGGTACCTGTTGTCATTATTCCAATTCCGAAGGAACCGGAAGAAATAGTT
>JAUXHZ010000097.1 GCA_030621255.1 Candidatus Latescibacterota bacterium | reverse complement strand
ATCACCCTGCATTATATGGCTCATGGCGGCTTTGTATATGAGGGGGATGTCCACCCCGCCAACCGCGTTATACCATCCGTTGTTTCAACACTCATTTTCGGCTCGGGCCACAGCCACGAGATCCCCATCGAGGGAGACAGTGATAGTGACGGACTCACGGACGCCGAGGAAGAGCAGATGTATTTCCTGGCGAATAACCCCGACACAGATGGCGACGGCATAAAGGATGGCCCCGATCTTTCCTACTTTATGCACGAGTTCATAGCAGGGCTCCCGGAAGGCCCCCTGCCGGACCAGACATATGTTATCAACCACCTCACCTACGGGATCTACGAATGCCTGGTATGCGGGGACAGAATCAACATGGGTTCTATGGAGATCGTAGACCCCGTACATGGGAAAAGCACCTGGGTGAGTTACTACAATGATCACTTCATGAAGCACGGGAGCTTCTCAACCGACCGGCCGGATCTATACGCACGTTTGAATGTGCTCGAGCTGGCCGATGTTATCGGGGTAAATATTACGCAGGCAAGCGATCCGATGCCGAGTATTACTCTTCTTTTAAACACCCCCAATCCTTTCACCACCCGGACGGAGATCAGCTTTTCACTTACCGCAAACAGCAATGCGGAGCTGATGATATTCGATGTAGCCGGCCGGAAGATTTGTGACATTTACTCCGGGCCGATTCACGAAGGGAGTAACCGCTTCTTCTGGGGCGGCAGGGATTCCAGGGGGCGGAGTGTTCCCGCGGGCACCTATATCTGCAAGCTGAACCTGGGATCATTCTCCCTGAAACGAAAGATTGTGAAAGTGCGCTGATTTCAATTCGTGAAAGCACTTGACAATAGTATAACATTTGTTATACTTATATTACGATGAAAACAGCCATATCAATACCGAACTCTCTCTTTCAAGCAGCCGACCGTTTTGCCAAAAGACTGGGAATCTCTCGAAGCGAGCTTTTCCAGCGAGCTGTTAGAACTTTTCTGCGGGATAACAAACAAGAGGGGGTGACAGAAGCTCTAGATAAAATATATGAAACAGGTGGAGAGAAATCTGAGCTTGATCCAATTATCAGTAACCTTCAGGGGGCATCTATCGCCAGGGAGGATTGGTAGTGCGGAGAGGGGAGATCTGGTGGGCTAATTTGCCAGTACCAAGGGGATCTGAGCCCGGGTACCGCCGCCCTGTATTAATAGTGCAAACAGATTCATTTAATCGAAGCAGTATCAGAACAGTAATTGTATCTGTTATTACTTCTAATATGCGTTTGGCAGAGGCTCCGGGAAACATTATTTTACCTCGTAATATTAGTAAACTTCCAAAGGATTCTGTTATTAATCTATCTCAGATTATTACGCTTGATAAATCTTTTCTCAGCGAAAGAGTTGGAAAACTTTCTTCAAAGAAACTTCCGGCTCTTGATGATGGATTGCGTTTAGTGCTTTCTTTGTAATAAATGAATACAAGTTATGACGCCGGCATGTAATAAAGCATCCTATATCAGCCCGTTTTCCGTCGTCAGGTAAAAATCCTGGTTCCCATAGCATTAACGGAACAACGTAAAAATTGAATGTGAATTTCAGGTTGACATTTGAAAGCAGTAATGATAATTAAAAGACTGATTTAAACATGACGGGAGGTAAGATATGAATGATCAGAAGGTCATAAACCGCTGGATTGTTGTAGTAGGTGCAATTCTGATCCAGCTCTGCCTGGGCGCGATCTACGCCTGGAGCGTATTTACCAAACAGCTTACCGCTGCCGACGGTATTTACGGATTCAGCGCCAAAGAAGCCGCCTGGGTCTTTTCAGCCGGCCTGGCGACCTTTGCGGTGGTAATGGTTCTCGCCGGCAGACTTCAAGCGAAACTGGGCCCTAAGCCGATCGCGATGGCAGGAGGCGCTGTTCTCGGACTTGGCTATATCCTTGGAGGATTCTTCGGCAGCAATTTCGCTACGCAGCTTATCTTTATCGGAATAATCGGGGGCGCCGGGATAGGGCTCGCCTATGTAGTTCCGATAGCTGTCGGTGTCAAATGGTTCCCGGATAAAAAGGGGATGATCTCAGGACTAGCCGTGGCCGGGTTTGGATTCGGCGCCACCCTCTGGGTAAAGCTGGCGGGAAGCTGGTTCGGCGGGTTGCTCAATACTGTAACCCTCTTCGGATTGCCCGGTGTACAGAGTGTCTTCCTGATTTACGGCGTTGTCTTTTTCGTGCTTGTTTTTCTGGGAAGCCTGGTTATGAAAAATCCCCCTGAAGGGTACAAACCGAAAGGGTGGGAACCGCCGGAGCTTTCCAGCTCGGCAGGAGCAACGGGCAGCGTGGAGCTTACGAGCAGTGAGATGCTGAAAACACCGCAGTTCTTTTTTATCTGGCTGATGTTTATCGGATCAGGGCTGGCCGGCCTTATGGTTATTTACTGTATCAGGCTTTTTGGTATTGACGCCCTCCAGAACAGCGGCGCGGCCGCCGACGCTAAAACAGCCGGCATGATCGCGGGCACAGCGATGGCCTGGTACGCGATCCTGAACGGCCTTGGAAGGATAGTCTGGGGTACCGTATCTGACAAGATCGGTCGCAAGATAGCGCTCTTCCTGATGTGCCTCTTCCAGGGTATCATTATGCTCTTCTTTCTCAAGATGGGCGGATCAAAAGCAGGGCTTATTATCGGAGCCTGTATAATCGGATTTAATTTCGGCGGTAACTTCGCCCTCTTCCCCGCGGCGACGGCTGACTTTTTCGGTAACAAGAACGTGGGCACCAACTATGGCTGGGTCTTCCTCGCCTATGGTGTCGCCGGCATAGCCGGGCCTCAGATAGCGGGTTACTTCAAGGACGCCGCTCAGAGCGGAGGTGTCGGTGCATGGGGTACGCCTTTTATCATAGCCGGCATTTCATGTATAATCGCCGCTATAATAGCGCTATTTCTTAAGGCTCCGAAGAAGCTTGGCGCTTAAAGAGAAAAAAGTGTCATTAAGAATCTCAGGGGGCTGGAAAGCCCCCTTTTTTTACCCTGTTTATGATCGCGTAAACTCATCCTTCCGGCATTGCTTTTGCCGGAAACATATATCCTCAAAATCTGAGCATAATGCCGCCTGAAATAGCCGGATTAAAAGGAAAATGCCAATCCGCTCCAAGCCCCTTTTCGTCGTCGCCGCCCAGCAAGAGGCATCCTTCCGCGAAAATAACCCAGCGCTTTCTGACAAATTTCAGCCCCGATCCGGCCCAGAGGTAATTTGTCCCGCCCTCTGGATCTCCATAACCTTCAGCGACGGCAAAAATATGAGTAATTCCGCCAAACAGGTACGGTCTGACTACATTCTCATTACGGAAGTTCCAGAGAACGCGCCCTCCCCCCGAACTGAGAAAAACTAAATATCCTGCGTGAAGCTTTAGAGACATTTTCGAATTCAAAGTTCTTTCATACGAGACAGCTGTTGTTTGCGGCACGCCCACCGCAATACCGGCGGCATTGACAGGAACCCTTCCGCTGTTACTGCTCGACGCGGCAAGAGGCCCGGCAAAAACGAAAACAATCAAAAAGAATATCATCAAAAGATAAACAGGTTTATACCAATTGTTTTTGTTCATATAAAAATTATCTTTTTTGTCGATCAACAATTAAATAATAATTCGGCAAATTTAAATTTTGATAAATATCTTTTTCCTATACATCAAAAAAAGCAGCAGCCAGAATAACGCGATATGAAGAAGAGCGAAAAGAAGGGATCCGAACATCCTTCCCGCTGCCGGTACGAGCAGTTTTTCGTAGAACCACCTATAAGCTGTCAGCCTGGAACCGTCCGCGTCACTAAACCTTATAACGTAAACGGTTGTTTTTACCCATAGCGAGGAGAGAATAAAGAGAAAGAGGGGGTTTCTGCCGAAAACCGTCAGAGGGAATACTGCTCTTTTCCAGCCTTTCACTTCTATTAACCAGAAAAAAACAGCCAGGAACGATAAGGCGGCGCCGGATGTCAGCAGTACGTACGAACCTGTCCAGAGTGATTTATTAATCGGGAAAATAGTTCCCCATAGAAGCCCGGCGGCTGCTGCTAAAACCCCGGCGGCAAACAATTTTCGCAACTTCCCTGTGTAATCGGCGCCTATTACGCCGCCCGCCAGATAACCGGATAACACCGTAACCACGGCCGGGAAGGTGCTGAGCAACCCCTCCGGATCAAAAGGAATTCCGCGGCCGCCCCATAGATGATTCTCTCCGAGCAGTTTCAGATCAAGAGATCGGACAAGATTGTTTTCCAGTGAAAAATCCCCCAGGAGTGAAAGAACAAGCCAGTACCCTGCCAGAATTACCGCCGCCGTAATCAGCAATTGCCGCCGACCCAGGAACAAAGAGATAAAAGCGGCAATTCCCCAGGCAAGTGCGATCCTTTGAAGAACACCCATAACTCTAAGAGAAGAAAGACTTTCCCTGAAAGGGAATGCGTTGAGAAAAATGCCGGCCGCGAAGATCACAAGAACCCTTATCAGAATCTTCCGGGCCAGAAGGGGCGAGAATCTGCGATCATAGCGACTGAATGAAAACCAGGTCGAAACGCCTGTGATAAAAAGAAAAAACGGGAAGACAAAATCGGCGAGGCGGAACCCATGCCATTCTGCGTGCCGCAAGGGAGAATAGATATACAACCAGCTTCCCGGTGTATTAACCAGGATCATCCCCGCGACAGCCATCCCCCTCATCGCGTCAATAGCGGTTATGCGGGCAGTTCCGTTCATAGAGATGATTTCCCTTTAAAATTAAGTTCATTATTCAAACTCCCCATACCAGCATCATATCTTATCCTATTTTTATGCGATTTAAAAGTATTTTCCGGCGGAAACGTTAATGTCAGCGGAACAGTCGAAGGTGACAAAGGGCGATTGAATATTAAGGCAAATGGCAATGTCAACGTCAATAACGGCGGTAAGGTAAATTCCAAGAAAAAGACCGTCCAGGTCGAATCTACGAATGGTTCGGTCGTTGTGAATAGTGGCGGTTCCATCGAAGCTGAGAAAAACGTAAAGGTACAATCAGGCGCAGGCAAGGAAACGATTGTAAATGGGACTATTAAATCGAGAAATGGAAACGTATATATAAATCCAGGCCGGAGAAGAACAGCCGGAGATGTTAAGATCGGAAAAGACGGAAGTGTTGAAGCGCCAAATGGAGAGGTTTACATAAATGCCGAAACACTCTTTATCTCCGGAAAGATCAAGGCAAGGACCATACAGAAGCGCTGCAAGGTCTGTATTCTAGATTCGACAGGCTCGATTGAAGGCAGGTTAAAAACCAAGAACAAGATATCGATGGGTATTTTGTAATCCGTATCGGTGACGATGGTGTAGGGATTCCCACAAATGAGATCAACTCGCTGGG
>JAUXHZ010000311.1 GCA_030621255.1 Candidatus Latescibacterota bacterium | reverse complement strand
CACAGCGGTGGCTGAAGCAGACCGAGATTGCGGCTTCTATGTCTCTCGAAGCACTTAAAGCTAATATGAAACCATACAGTCCCCAGCTTCATAAGGTCAGAGGGTTCAAAGGAGCTATCAGGTGTGCCGCGTCGATTAGAAGCCTTGTTGAAGGTGGAGATCTGGTAAATGAAAAGGTGAAGTGCAAGGTGCAGGATGCCTATTCGATGCGATCTACACCTCAGGTTATTGGCGCCGCGCATGACGCTGTGGAGTTCGCAGTGAAACAGGTTGAGATAGAACTTAACGGAGTCGGAGACAACCCGGTTTTCTTCCCTGAAGAGAATTTGCAGTTATCGGGAGCAAATTTTCAGGGTTCACCTGTTTCCCTTCCTATGGATATGATTGGCGCGGCGGTTACGATGGTTAGTGTCATGTCGGAAAGAAGGATGAACAGGTTAAATAACCCAGCCCTAAGTGTCGGGCTTCCGGCCTTTCTTACAGAAGGCGCCGGCATGTTCTCCGGGTTGATGCTCAGCCAGTATACGGCCGATATGCAGATTGTTGAGCAAAGAATACTTTCAACTCCCGCGTCAATACAGTCGATCCCGGCTGCCGCTGATCAGGAGGACTTTGTTTCGATGGGAATGAATACGGCGATTAAAAATTTCCAGATACTCGATAATGCATACGGCATACTTGGAATCGAGTTTATGGCAGCGGCCCAGGCCCTTGACTTCCGCAAGTTCAAGTTTGGAAATGGAGTAACCAAGGCCAAAGAAGTAATCAGAAAGTATGTTGCCTTTCTTGATGTTGACAGGCCCCTTTACCCAGACCATACAAAGATGAAGGAGCTTGTAAAATCGTGCGAGATACTTGAAGAGGTGGAGAAAGAAGTGGGAAATCTCGGCTAAAAGATTTTATTAAAGAGTATTAAAAGGATAAGAGTGACATTATGGATACTGCTGTTCAATGGATTAAGGTCAATTTAGGGGTTAGCCCTGACATACAGAGCAAATTCTTTTTATCCGTTGTGCTGATACTTGCTATCTGGGTTATTCGTCAAATAGCATTGAGGATAGCGTACAAACGTATAGATGAAATAAGAGGCCGCTATCAGTGGCGGAAAATGTCGGGCTACATTGCGGTATTTTTCGCTGTGTTACTGATAGGCAGGATCTGGATACAAGGCCTGCAGACATTGATGACATTTATGGGGATTATGTCCGCGGGGCTCGTTCTGGCGCTCAAAGATCCGATAGTTAATCTTGCAGGGTGGATATTTATTGTATGGCGCCGTCCGTTTGAATCAGGAGACCGCATCCAGATTGGGGAATCTACCGGAGATGTTGTGGACATCAGAGTATTTCAGTTTTCTCTTATCGAGGTAGGAAACTGGGTTGACGCGGATCAATCCACAGGGAGAATAATCCATGTCCCGAACGGGATGCTTTTTACAAAGGCGCTCGCGAACTATAGCGCGGGGCTCGAGTATATATGGAATGAAATTCCGGTGCTCGTTACATTTGAGAGTGATTGGGAGAAGGCAAAGAAGATTCTTTTCGAGGTAGGCACAAAACACGCCGAGCATTTAGCGAATGCCGCCCGCAAACAACTGAATAGAATGAAGGGCAGATTTCTTATTCACTACGAAAAACTAACTCCCACAGTATATACTGCGGTAAAGGGCAGCGGGGTTATGCTGACAATACGTTATATGTGTGATCCCCGAAGGCGAAGGGGGAGTGAGGAAGAGATCTGGGAAGATATTCTTCGCCGCTTTGCCGAGCACGAAGATATATCTTTTGCCTATTCGACTCAACGGATATTCAGCGGATATTTTGACGGAAGAAAAAGTGAACACGAAGAATTCTGATTAATTAATAATATGGCTTGGGTAGGTGTGTGGTGCTTCCCCGCCCGGTTTTCGGGTTTAACAGACAAAAAAGATTAAGCTGTTCAGCTAAGTGGAGGTGAGGATGATGTGTTCAAGGGATGCAAGGCTGTGGTTAAACCTTCTATCGATTGAAGGGATAACTGTTCCAACGTGGATAAAGCTTGGTCAGCGTATTTCACTTGAAAATATGTCCGGTATGCTCGAAGAGAAAATTGGCCGAAGGGAACTCGGCAGACTTATTGGGAAAAGAGTCGGCACGATCGACAACCGGTTTGTAGAGAAACAGCTTAGCGCTGTTGAAAATGAAATGTGCCGCATTCTGACAATATCGGATAGAGATTATCCTTC
>JAUXHZ010000079.1 GCA_030621255.1 Candidatus Latescibacterota bacterium | reverse complement strand
AAACTGGCGGTACTCAGCAGAGTTCTTCCGGTTATGAGAGTACGGATGATGTTCCGGGTTCAATTAATGGGGAAAAAATAAACAGCATATCCCGCAGGTGTATTCTTGCTTATAAATTCAGATTTGCTTTCTATTCGATGTTTGGAATCTATTTCCACTAATGTGTGGTCTAAGCCAATGTTGAATATACAAACAACTATAAATGACTTGCTTGATTCAGTTACGGAAAACTGGGCACGCGGAAATTATAAACAGGCGTATCTCGATTCCAGAAACGCTCTCGGGCTTGTAGGGTTCGCGGCTGTAGGGCATGAAATTGCCTGCCGTGTATTTGTTTCATCAGCGAAGAGCGCTTATTATATGTCCCGTTTCAATGAAAGTGAGAGCAGTCTCGTCAGGTTGGAAACCCTTTTGAATGAAGCCGACATAGGTGTCGAGGATGATTTTCGGCAGGAAATATACATAGTCAGGGCGGATATCCTTAGAAGAAAAGGTAATTACGTCAAAGCTATCGAATATATTGACACTCTTCCTGATCTGGAAGACGGATCAGTCCGGCCCCGCTTTATTCTTAACAGGCTTATGACGAGAGGGGTTTGTCTCATGCGTCTTGGATGTGTGGACAAGGCCCGTAATCAATTAGAGACCGCGCTTGGCCTGGCCACACACATTTCGGACGATAAGGCGCGCGGCTCTGTTCTAGCGACTTTGGGACTGCTGTCGATGCGAATGGGATATTTAAAGAACGCGGGTGATTATTTCAAGCGTGCTATAAATATATACAGGGAAAAAGAAAATATATATGGCCAGTCGGCAGCATTGTTGAACAAGGGGATTGTGCAGTATCACCTCGGGAGATTTGACGATGCTGAAAGCGATATCAAGGAAGCTGTTTCAGGCTTTGCCGAATGTGAATGGAAGATTGGAGAATGCCGCGCTCTTCTTGCCCTGGGCAATAATGAAAGATACCGGGGGAATTTTACTTCAGCTTTGAAACTTTATGAGAAATCGCGGGCAATCGCGGATTCAAAAGATTTCCTGAGAGAAAAGGCGTTGGTGCTTGGGGGTTTTGGACGGATATATTTGGAAAGCGATAATTATTCAAAAGCGGAATCATGTTTCAGGGAAGCTTTGAATATAGCTTCTAAGGCCTTCCCCGGAGGAGATATTGAACTGGAACAGTACATCTCTTTAGGTGAACTCTATCTGTCCATGAGTGATTATAAAGAATCCGCCGCTCATTTTAAGAAGGCTCTAAAATTGGCCATAGTGTTGAAAGCAAGAATGGAAGAGGGACTTATCTATAGAGGTATGGGATTATCCTTCTTTGGTTCCGGAGATAATAAAGAAGCTGAAAAATATTTCGAAAGGTCGATAGAAATACTCAGAGCGACGGGATACTATTTTGCGCTGGCTCAAACACAAATAAGATATTCCGAAATCCTTTTTGAATATTCCGATGGTGTAATTGGCGGGAGAATAGATGTTAAGGGAAAAGAAAGGGAAAAAATCGAAAAGGTGTGGCGGCTTTTGATTGAAGTCGAGCATCTTTCATGCGGTGTCCAGACAGATTTATTCAAAAAGAGAACAGATAAGCTTCTTGAAGGAGTTATTAAAATTAGAAGCAAATTGCCGGGTAGGCGAAACAAGATTTGCAAAGGAAGCTCTTTAGTTGAACTGCAGTTCGATCCTGAATTCATTGCTTACGATAAATTGATTTCTATTTCCAAATCTATGTTTGATGTGTATGAAAAGGCCAGGTTTGCAGCTTCCTTTTCCGTCCCGGCATTGATTACGGGGGAGACAGGAACAGGGAAAGAGCTTATAGCACGGTTAATTCATAACTTGAGCGATAGGGCGCAGAAAAAAATTATAACTGTCAACTGTTCCGCTGTTCCCGACCGGCTTTTTGAAAGTGAGTTTTTTGGCCATAAGAAGGGATCTTTTACCGGTGCTCTTTCCGATCGCCGAGGACTTTTTGAAGAAGCTTCAGGCGGGTCTATCTTTCTTGATGAAATAGGCGAACTTACAGATATTCAGCAGGCTAAGCTGCTCCGGGTTCTTCAGGAAAAAAAGATACGGCGGGTGGGAGACAATATTGAAAGGGATATAGATGTAAGATTTATATCAGCCACAAATAGGATTCTTGAAGATGATATTGAAAATAGTTCTATGCGGGAAGATTTTTACTACCGTATTAGTGAGGAGAGAATTCACCTGGCTCCGCTAAGGGATAGAAAAGAGGATATCATCCCATTGTTGACTTTCTGCCTGTCCAGGAATGGATATAAGAAAAATCGAAAAATTAGAATTGAGAGGGAAGCCCTGAGATGTGTTCAGCGGTACCCGTGGCCGGGTAATATTAGAGAATTTCTCGCTGTTATTAAACGTGTCGGGCATATATCCGGAAGTGGAATTATAACTGTCGACATGCTTCCAGAGAGAGTGAAAGGGTCGGAATATTCAAAAACATCACCTTTACAAACTATAAACGGCAATGGCAGAGATTCCGAAAAAAGGATAATGCTGTTGAAGCTCCTAAAACGTTGTAATGGTAACAAAGCTGCGGTTGCAAGGTGGCTCTGCATTTCCAGAAGCACACTCTATAAAGATCTGAAAAGGGTTGGGCTTGAAGAAATAATCAGATAGCATCTATTTTGATAACATACTCTCATTATTCAAGTTAGTTGTGTAAACGGATCCATTACGGGGGATATTGTTTGGGAGTAATCTTTCCCGATCAGGCCGTATTTCTGTTTAGCAGTCGGAAGTGTTAACACCTGTACAATCTGTTTGCATGTGACCTGGATCTTTTAAGATGGCTATTTTAGGATAGTTACTAGAATTTACGATTCTTGAGTGTAAACTTGGTCAACACTTGCATTTTCTCATCGGAAAATCAGCCGAGCAAAACAATCAAATATATTTCAAATAGTAGCCCGGCAACTTGATGAAATATATAGAGTTACTATAGCCGTAAAGACCGTTAAAAAATGTTATTCCATATATTCTTACATGGCATGGTTTGTGTATTGAATATTGTGTACAGATTGTTAAAAGGATATTTAATCTGAGGTCTTTTTCAAAGCAGTGTTTCGACATTTGAACCATCCATCTAATGCGGCTAGCTTTTTCCCCCTTGATCGCGCAGCAATCCGCATTAGGATGGTTCAATTTATTATGGGGTCTTTTGCCTTGTTATGTTGACCATCTTTCCATTATACTCCACCGAAAATGAGAGGTGCATTTTGAGTGTCAGTTCTTTCGTCTGCAAGTGGAGAAGAGAAATGTCAGCCGGTATTATATCCGGTATCCTTTTGGCAGTTTCGTTTCCTCCATATCCTTTTCGGGGTTTTTCCCTTTTCGCGCTTGTGCCTCTAATGTGGTTTTTTATCACGGCCAAAGACTCTAATAGGGAAGAGGGCGGTTATCTGAGAAGAGGATTTGTCCTCGGTTTTGTTTTTGGATTGGCATTCTTTGGAATACTTCTTTACTGGATAGCCAATGTAATCCCCGCTTCCAACGTTACGATGAGGTGGGTACTGGTTCCCGGAGTTTCCCTTCTCGTGATCTATCTTTCCTGTTTTTCTGGATTATTCGGGCTATTTCTAGCTTTTCTTGTAAGAAGATACGGACTCAGGGCTTTAATCGCCGCTCCCGCCCTATGGTCTTTAATAGAAATGGCGCGTTCAAATGGGGAATTAGCCTTTTCATGGGGCACGCTATCAAGCGCGATGGCACAGTATCCGGTAGCGATCCAATCCCTTTCGATATACGGGCCATACGGTTTTTCATTTCTTATTGTACTTGTAAATCTTCTTATCGCGCTGGTTCTCTTTATCCGTTCAGCGCGGAAGAAGATAGTTTTATTCATTTTACTTACTATAATTATCACATCTCACCTCGGGTATGGAGTACTCAGGATTAGAAAGTTTGACGAAGAGAGAAGCGGTGTGGCGGAAAAGAGGAATATTGCGGTTATCCAACCGAATGTGGGGCTCGACATTAAATGGAATCCTGAGTATAAGGATAAAATTTTCCGCCAGATAGAAACATTGACAAAGGAAGCTTCCGCTCTGGGCGCGGAACTGGTAATATTCCCGGAAACCTCCGCTCCGGTTGCTCTGAGCCGTTCCAGAAAATACAGAGAGTGGCTTGAAGAAATAGCCCGTGATTCTAAATCAGATATTCTTATAGGCTATATTGACCATTCGTTTGATGATGGTCTATGGAAATCGTATAATACCGCCGGGCTTTTTAACAGCACAGGTAATCTCGTGACAGAATATCACAAGGTAAATCTGCTTCCCTTCGGTGAGAAGATACCTCTAAGCCAATATTTTTCAGTGCTTGAAAAAGTCGATTTTGGACAAGCTAATTTTAAATCGAGCAAAAAACGGACTCTTTTCAATTCTCAATCAGGAAAATTTGGAGTACTAATATGTTTTGAATCAACATTCCCCGGATTTGTGAGAAACTATGTTCGTGATGGCGCGAGCTATCTTGTTAACATTACTAATGATGGCTGGTTCGGCAGCAGCAGCGGTCCATTACAGCATTCTGAAACAGCTATTCTCAGGGCGGTTGAGAATGGAGTAACAGTGCTTCGCTCAGCCAACACCGGGGTTTCATTATATGTTGATCCGGTAGGGCGGGTCCAGGGGAGGTTGGGCCTGAATATTGAAGGGAAAATAGAATGCGGCGCCGGCTCTTTTGCCGCCCGCACTTTTTATGTTAAATATGGGAACACTCTATTTTTTATCCTGGTGATTTTAAGTTTGGCGGTAACAGTCATTACTGATCCGGCCAGGGTGTTAAAGAGATTAAAATCTGAGTGACAGGTAGGGAAGCCCTCGTCAATTTTATTAATTTCGGATAAATTCTATCACAAATGACAAAACAAGCAAAATGATCGATGCTGTGTTTAGAATGGAAGCTGCTCTGAGAACCTTAGGTGATTTATCATCCGGAATATTCATTTTTTGACGCACAATAGGTTCCCGCAAGAGATTTGAAATTGCTATCGCGAAAAAACAAAGAGCCCAAATTGGTATTCCATAAACTATTTCATATCTTTTTACGAGTTCAGTTATCCCTAGGATTGTAAATATAACACTCCAGAAGATATGTACTGAAAAACCTTTATTTTCCTTTGTGTTAAGGTCCATATTTTTTGGATCTCCCTTTTGAAAGCTGTGTAGATACTATGGTAATCTTTTATAAATTCCTTCCAATATCAAGGTAAAACTTGCCGGTGGTTTTCCTGTTCCACATACAGCCTATTCTCAAAATGCCTCTGTCGGGTGATATAATATTCATGCTGCAGCCGAAGCCGCTATGCAGCAGTTCTTTCGATATAGGGATATCTTTATTCCAGCACATACCCGTATCAAGGAATAGATTAAAGTCCAAAGGTAGAAAGGTGTTCCCTGCATCTGAAATATCGGTAAAGTTTAAGGGAAGCCTGATTTCACATATCGAGAGAAAACTGTTGTCACCTCTAAACACTCCGTATTCATATCCCCTTATCGAAGTTTCACCGCCTAGATGTTCCAGTAAAATAAGGGGTAATCCACTATTGGAAATCACACTTTGTGTATGGATAAGAAAAATAGGTTTTTTGATTCTGAAGAAAAAACTACCCCGGAAATAGTACTGTTTGGTGGTTATACTTGGGTTTTTATTGAATAATCCCCAATCTTTACGGGAAAGATTTAATTTGAATCCCGAGGTTGGATAAACAGTATTATTCAGCCTGCCGGCGTGCATTGAAATTTCTAATGTTGAAAAAAGACCTTCATGTGATTCAGCAAATATACTTTTTTCTATATTTTCTCTTAGAACCGGCCCTTCTCCAAAGATTCTATCTATACCCGGCGATATTAGAATGGAAAAAGCGCGGTTAATGTGAAAATGCAGAGAGACAACTGATTCGAGGCGTTTTACACTGTCATTAAGGAAGGCCTCTTCTTGCTCTCTCCTCAGAGAAAAGGGTTCCATCTCTCTGATCGAATATTCT
>JAUXHZ010000228.1 GCA_030621255.1 Candidatus Latescibacterota bacterium | reverse complement strand
AATTATATGATGGAGAAGGAATGAGAATAGCAGTTGATGCTATGGGCGGTGATAATGCCCCCGGGGCTATAATAGAGGGAGCGGTAGAGGCGGTTGAGGCTGCCGGTGGAGAATTTGACGTAGTGCTGGTTGGAAAAAAGGGCATAATTGAAGAATATATTTCACGTAATGGATACTCAACTGAACATATCAGGATTGTGAACGCTTCCGAAGTTATTGGGATGTCGGAAAGTCCGGCGGCTGCGATAAGAAGGAAGAAGGATTCCTCTATTTCGGTAGCTGTAAGGGAACATAAAGAGGGAAGGGTTGACGCGGTTTTTAGTAGCGGTAATACAGGCGCCGTTGTAGCCGCTTCGCTGCTGTCGCTGGGGAGGCTGCATGGAATAAGCCGTCCCGCAATCGCCATTCTTATGCTGATAAATGGAAGGGGTACTGTAGTGCTGGACGGCGGAGCCAATTCAGATTGCTACCCCCAACATCTTGAGCAGTTTGCCTATATGGGATCAATATACTCTGAAACCTATCTGGGAACAGAGAATCCCAAAATTGGACTGCTGAATATTGGGGAGGAAGAGTCAAAGGGTAATGAACTCACCAGAGAAACATATCGGCTTTTAAAGAGAAGCAACCTGAATTTTATCGGTAATGTGGAAGGTGCCGATATATTTGGGGGCGCTGTCGATGTTGTCGTTACCGACGGATTTGTCGGCAATGTGATTCTGAAATTTTCCGAGAGTATTGCTTCATATTTAAGCGATTTTTTGAAAAAAGAAATGGGAAAGACTTTTTTGTCTAAAATCGGCGGGTTTCTTATGAAGCCTGCTTTCAAGAGCCTCAAGAGAAAACTGGATTACACCGAGTATGGAGCAATGCCTCTTTTGGGAGTAAAGGGAGAGGTTTTTATCGGGCACGGCAGCAGTTCATCAAAGGCGATCAAAAATGGAATAATCGGCATTAACAAGTTTGTCCGGGATAAAATCAACGAAAAGATTATTGCGCGAATGAAGGAGGGTGCCGCGTGAGTTGTGAGCGACAGTTAAAAGGATCAAAGATTACAGGCGTAGGCTACTATGTTCCTGAAAAGATACTTACAAATGCAGATCTTGAAAAGATTGTTGACACTTCTGATAAGTGGATTGTGGAAAGAAGCGGTATTCGTGAAAGACATATAGCCGGAGATGATCAGGCGGCGAGTGATCTCGCGTATGAAGCATCTCTTAAGGCGTTAGAAAAGGCCGGAGTGAAGGCAGAGGAACTCGATCAAATAATTGTCGGTACTGCAACTTCTGATATGATATTTCCCGCTACCGCCTGTTTGCTGCAGCATATGCTCGGGGCGAAAAAGGCTGCCGCTTATGATTTAACAGCAGCGTGTTCCGGGTTCATTTTCGGTGTTTCAATTGCTGATTCAATGATTTTGTCCGGAAAAGCCGAGAAGATTCTTGTTGTGGGTGTGGAACTTCTCTCCCGTATTACTGATTATACGGATAGAGCAACCTGTGTCCTTTTTGGTGATGGAGCAGGGGCGGCAGTTATAGAATCATGCTTGCCGGAAGAAGGTATCCTCTCTACATTTATTAAAACTGATGGGGAATATACCGATTTGCTCTATCTGCCTGGCGGCGGCTCCAGGGAACCCCTTACTGAAGAGAGTATTAAGAAGGGTGAACAGTATATTCATATGAAAGGGAGCGAGTTATTTAAATATGCCGTAAAGGCTATGGTCCAGGCGGCAAAGGAAGCGCTGAGCAGTGTTGGGCTTGGCCCCGAGGATGTAGATATTCTGATACCCCATCAGGCAAATATAAGGATAATCGAAGGGGTTAGAAAAAGATTGAAGCTGAAAAAAGAACAGGTTGTAATCAACATAGACAGGATGGGTAATACCTCGACCGCGAGTATCCCGATAGCATTCGGAGAGCTTGAGGAATCAAAGGTTATAAAGAAAGGTGATCTTGTACTTCTTGTAGCTTTTGGAGGCGGTTTGACCTGGGGATCAATTTTATTCAGGAAATAATTCGTATTTCAAGGAGTAAAAGGAGCAGTAGAAAATGAAAGCAGCAATACTATTTCCGGGGCAGGGTTCTCAATTTGTGGGGATGGGTAATGATCTTGCCCGGCAATTCCGGGTTGCCGCAAGATTATTTGAAGAAGGAGATGAAACCCTCGGTTTTGCCCTTTCTGATATTTGCTTTGAAGGTGACAAAGATATACTTACTGAAACAAGAAACGCTCAGCCGGCGATTTTGCTTCATAGTATAGCTGCATGGATGATTCTTAAGGAAGAGGCCGGGATTGAAGTAGAAATTACCGCCGGACACAGTCTTGGAGAGTATTCCGCTCTTGTGGCCGCCGGGGCGATTGAAGTTATGGATGCTCTCAGGATAGTGCGGAAGCGCGGGGAATTGATGTACAATGCCGGGCTGAGTCAACCCGGCACAATGGCCGCCGTAATTGGCCTGGAAAGATCGGATGTAAGGGATCTTTGTGAGAATTCTTCGCGGGACAACTCGATAGTTGTACTGGCCAATATTAATTGTCCGGGACAGATAGTTATATCGGGAAATATTGATGCAGTACAAAGGGCGATGGAGATGGCGAAAAATCGAGGAGCGAAAAAGGCAATTCAGCTGAATGTGAGCGGAGCGTTTCATTCACCTCTCGTTTCTTCTGCCGAGGATGAACTTGTATCATATATAAAGGGTTTTAAAATCAAGGATACTGGAATTGATGTTATATGCAATGCTGATGCCGGTATTGTGAGCAGCAAAGAGGATATTATAGATGCGCTCTCCAGGCAGTTGACAAATCCGGTTCTCTGGTCGGATTCAATGAATTTACTTCTGAAGAGGTGGGATGGGGAGATCCTTGAAGCTGGGCCGGGCAAGGTGCTTACGGGCTTGATGAAGAGGATTGATCGTCACCGGGTTGTCACAAGAGCTGGAACGGCTGAAGAAATCAAAAAGATTGTTGCCTCGAAAGCTGATTTTGTATAAAATATTTCTTTATTAATGGTGCATTTTTTGATAAACAGTGTTAAGATTTATAGAAGTTTTTTTAAATGGGGAAAAATATTATGATCGATGTTAAAGGAAAAGTCGCGGTTGTTACCGGAGCCGGCCAGGGTATAGGAAGAGATATAGCTCTTTCTCTGGCGGAATCCGGTGTTGATATAGCTGTT
>JAUXHZ010000355.1 GCA_030621255.1 Candidatus Latescibacterota bacterium | reverse complement strand
CCACTGAGACGAAAACAGAAGCTATGATCTGAAGCAACAATTTGTACCTGTAATGCAAGCTGCGCAGATCATCAATAACACCAAGCAGAAAGATTGTAAATCCGCTTACTATTAATACGGAAAGAAAAACTATGGAAACGGGGTGCCTGGGAATAAAAAAAAGAAAAACCGGTACAAGCCCAATCATAATAGAAGTTACTATCGCTATTCCACCTATATGAGCAATATCGCCATTATTCCTTCCATTCGGTTTTTCGCGAATTTTCCACTTTACAGCCATATCCCGTACCATAGGCGTCATGGCAAGGCTCACAATAAACGGCACTGCAAACGAAACAATTAATTGCGTTATCGACAATTTACACTCTTTTCACTTCAACCATTTAAATGATTAGGCAATTAAATATTAATGTCAAACTTTTTCGATTACATCCGCGATACGCCCAGCGGTTTTGCCGTCCCATAGAGGTGGAATAGTACAATTCTTTCTATCACTTGTCAAAACTTCCCGCGCCGCAAGAAGAAGATCGCCGGGATCCGTTCCGACCAGAGTATTAGTCCCCATTTCAATTGTTATCGGACGCTCGGTATTATTTCTTACAGTTAAACAAGGAACGCCTAGAACCGTGGTCTCTTCCTGAATCCCTCCGGAATCAGTAACAACTATTCCGGAATATTTCATCAACTTTAAAAAATCAAGGTACCCAACCGGTTCAATCAGTTTCAAAGAGGAAGGCCGGTTAAATGGGAGTGCCGCTGATTCGATAATCTTTTTTGTGCGTGGATGAACCGGAAAGACAACAGTGTTCGATTCCGACAATTCAACAAGAACATTATACAGTGAGCGGAATTGATCAGGTTCATCAACATTGGAAGGCCTGTGCAGGGTTACAAGAATATATTCTTCTTTCTCAAGTTCTAACGTTTCGAGAATATTCGATTCTTCTGCCTTCTCAATATAATATTTCAGGGAATCAATCATAATATTACCGACAAAAAAGATTCTTTCCTCCCCAATCCCCTCACGGTTTAGATTTGTTTCGGCTTCCGGGGAAGTTGTAAAACAATAATCTGAAAGGATATCAGTTACCATTCTGTTTATTTCCTCCGGCATATTTTTATCAAAACTTCTAAGCCCTGCTTCAATATGAGCGACCGGGATATGCTGTTTTGCTCCTACAAGAGAACAGGCCAAAGTTGAATTAATATCACCAACAACAATAATCAGGTCAACATCTTCCCTCATAATAACTTTTTCAAATTCAACCATAACCCGGGCCGTCTGTTCAGCGTGAGTTCCAGAACCAACTTCCAGATAGATATCCGGCTGAGGAAGTTCAAGGTCGTCAAAAAACACCTTCGACATATTACTGTCATAGTGCTGGCCCGTATGAACAAAAAGAATATCTACTGTTCCTCTTTTGCTGAATTCCCTTATAAGAGGAGCAGCTTTCATAAAATTAGGCCGAGCCCCAACCACAATTACTGCTTTCATTTCTTCGCCTTTCCTTCACGCGAAGCCGCAATACGCTTTCCAT
>JAUXHZ010000041.1 GCA_030621255.1 Candidatus Latescibacterota bacterium | reverse complement strand
GGGCATTGTTCCGCAGTTTTAGGGCCTTTTCGAATCCATTCTTTTCACTTATTTCTTCTCTTATTCTTTCTGCAAGTTGATCTTTTATTTGTTCAAATGGCTTTCTCTTCTCGGGAATTATCTCCAGGATTTTAATGAAATAGATAGAAGTTTCAGTCTGAATTGCTGAACTGACACTGCCTACATCGTGATTAAAAGCAAAATCAGACAAGTTTGGAACGTAGCCTAAACCTTCAATAAAACCATTTTTTGTGAATGGAGGCATCTCTTTTGTGGAAAGCCCCATTGCTTCCGCTCCGGCCTGAAAATCTGTGGATTTGAGTTTCTCGATAACATTTTGAACAAGGGTTGAAAGAGAATCCTGAGTTTCATAGCCTGGGGTTACCTTCATAAGGATATCTCTTACGTGAATCTTTTCTTCTCCATTTTCAGTTTTCTTTTCTTCTACTTTTATCAAGTGATAACCAGATTCGGTTTTAACAGGATCGCTTATTTCACCTTTTTTTAATAGAAAAGCGGCTTCTTCAAATTCAGGGCTCTTTTGTCCTCTGCTAATGAATCCAAGGTCGCCTCCATTAACAGCTGTTGCTTTATCTTCAGAATAATTCCTGGCGGATTCAGAAAAATCGGCACCTTCCGCTATTTCGGATTTTATTTCAGATATGCTTTTTCTGACCTCTTTGAAGTCACGATCAGTCGGCTCCCATTTTATTTCAATAACGCTGATTTTACGTTTTTCAGTTTCAATAAATTCCTCTGAGAGTTCTTTATATTTCTCTTCCAACTCTTTTTCGGTTGGTTTGTATGAAGACATTTCTTCGAAGGGTATTGAAACGTATTTTGCTTTAACTTCAACTACTTCTTTTTTGTATTGTTCCAAAATCTCTCTTTCGGAAACACTTGCCTTTGCTGAAATCAGGGATTCAAGTTTGAATCTCGGGAGTGTTGCGCGTCCCCACATTTCGAGGTCGGTCCAATCCCTTAAAGGGTCAGAAAGTGCTTTCAAATATTCCTGGTAGTTAAAGTTGCCTTCTTCATCAGTAAAAATTTCTTGAAGCGAAGGGTGCGGATTATTACGAAGAAAACTCACAAGTTCATTATCCGTTACGGTGATGTCCAATTCTTCAACACCTTGCTGGAACAGGAAGCTCTGAATTGTTATTTCCCAGGCCTGGTTGTTCAACATGTATCTTTCAGGTGCGCTGGGAGAATAATCTTTTCCCCTTTGCTTTTCCAATTGATCGTATAATTGGGACAGGTTACGTGAATAAATGGTTCTATTTATATCTACGCCATTTACCGTACCTACAATATTGGATTTCTCGTCTGGAATATCGGAATTTCCGGTTTTCATGTTCATTCCCCAGGCGGCGAAGATCGTAACAATAAAAGCAACAATAACTATCCACAAAATATTCTTGGTTTTTTCTCTTAGAATTTTAAGCATATACCCTTTTCCTTTTTAAAATAACAAAATATTCTATCTCATAGCGTAACATTGATTTGTCGCGACACCACAATGTAAACTGAAGCTGAAAAACCTCAGACGCGGTTCAATTGGTATTGCTTATGGAAATTAGCATATAAAGACCAGTTGCGCAAACTTTTTCAGAGTTGTTGACAATAGAATAGAAGGGGTGTTAATTTGATTCTGGAATGAGAACAAGAATTATCATACTGGCAGTTATATCCATTTTATCAGCATCAGCCGAAGCGAAAGAGATATATCTGTGGCCTATGGCGGGCAACAGAAAAATAAGTTCTACTTTCGGGGAGTATAGAGAAGGGCATTATCATGCCGGGATCGATATTCGTTGCTTCGGCCGGGTTGGTCTTCCCTGTTTTGCGATCAGCGGCGGGTATGTTAAGAGGATCAAGGTTAGACCGTCAGGTTACGGAAAAGCTCTATATTTGGAACTCGACAACGGTGAAACAGCCGTATATGCTCACCTCCATAGTTTTGGCGCCGCTATTGATTCTATGATATATAATAAAATGACTGAATCCAGAGAGAATTGGTGTGACCTGTTTCTGGAAGATGGAAAGTTCAGATTTGACATAGGGGATACGGTGGCTTTTTCGGGCAGATCGGGTTGCAAATCGCCTCATCTCCATTTTGAGTTACGGAACAATGCTGGAAGCCCAATTAACCCTCTTCCTGATATATTTGAAATAGATGATGGTATGCCGCCTCTTATTTCAGCGCTGGAAGTTGTTCCTCTCGGGTATGGCAGTAAAATTGACGAACACTATTCACCGAAAGTTCTCAATTTCAAAATCAGAGAGAAAAATTCATATGAAATAACGGATACTCTTCAGCTTGACGGTGTGTTTGGGTTCGGTTTATCAACATGGGATGAGCAGAGTGTAGGGGGCTATAAAATGGGCCCGTTTTCTATAGAGTTGTCGGTTGACGGCCGTGTTTTATACCGTATCGAAAACAGGATTTTTTCGTATGGGCAGAGTGGCGAGATTGCTTTTGAGTATGACAAATATGGGAAATCCTGGACGCGGAGATTTAATCTTCTCTTCAGAAAAGAGGGTAATTCCCGTTCTGATCGGAATGGGACAGGTGTTATTTGCTCTGACAGCAGTATGACTGATTGTGTTTTTCTGAAGAAGGGTTTGCACAGGGGTGAATTGTTTGTAAGCGATTCTTTCGGGAATGAGGCAAAGGGGAAATTTCATTTCATCCTGAATGATTATCCTGTTATTCATACGGCAAAAAGACTTGAAAATGACTTTGAGGTTGTAGTTTCTTCCATTGACCCGGATGGGGGGAGGGTAAATGAAGAATTGTTTGAATCGTTTAATGACGGGGAAAGTTGGGGAAATGTACCGCTTAGATATATTGGTAAGTACGCTAAGGGGAAAGTATCTCCGGTAAGTAACGCTGTTTATAAATATGTTGTGGTTGATGACGAGGGGGCTTCGGTTAGTGAATGCTTTGCCTCTCCTGAAGCGAAAAGCGCTGAGGATATGGTCTTTTGTGAATGTCAGGTAAGGCGTATTGCAGGAGGATTAGCTCTTGAAATAAAAACAGATAAAATTTTAGCTTCCCCTCCGAGAGTTGAAATTATCAATAATAACGGACCATTGCAGATTAAGGCGGAACAGCTTGGAGAAAAATTATATCTCGCGCTATTTAAATATGGGGCGATCAATAATGGAGAAAATCTTTTCAATATTTACGGAAGAGATTATAGAGGATATGAATTTAATAAATATTATGCAGCCAGAGTTGTCCTTTTAGAATCGGGCCGCGAAGGGGTTTTCAGGATATCGAACAGTTTGAAAATAAATCTTGAATCGTCCTCGGTAAAGGGAAGGGTCCCTTGTATTATCAGCTCCGTTCCTTTATCAGCACGCGAAGATAGCGGAATGAGTATGATTTCAACCCCCTTTAACCTGGATTTCGCGGCCGATTGCTTCTTTGAACCGATCAGGGTGTCTGGTTGCCGTGAAGGTAATGTAGGGCTTTTCCAATTTGACGCTGATGATTCAGTGTGGAAATGTGTCGGGGTTCCTGAGATGGAGGGGGGAAGTGTCGATATTAATGAAAGCGGCACTTATGCCTATTTAAGAGACAGGCTTCCACCGAAAATCGGGGATATTAAAAAGGCCGGAAATTTTTCAGGCAGCGGATTCTTCAGGAAGTACATTTATTATCTTACGATTGAGGATAAGGGAAGCGGAATTGATCCATATTCATCAAGGGTGTTTTGGAATGGAAAATGGACGGTTAGCCACTGGGATCAAATTCGCGATAAGCTCTATATCCCTGTTCCAGCATTCCGCCAGGAGAAAACAGTTTCACTTCGAGTGGAGATAGGTGACAGGGTTGGAAATGTTGCCGTTAAGGATTTCGGATTTGTGTTGGAATAATTTCTGGGGGGTTGAGGAGTTATACGGATGAATAATGCCAATTTTCTTCATCTTCATAACCATTCTGAATATAGTCTTCTTGATGGAGCATTTAGGACCAAGGATCTAGTTGCCAAGGCCGCGGAAATGGGTATGTCAGCTGTAGCGCTTACCGATCATGGAAATATGTTTGGCGCCATACAATTTCACAGAGAAGCTTTGAAGGCGGGGGTAAAGCCAATCCTGGGGATGGAAACATATCTGGCAACGGACGGGATCGATTCAAGAGGCAAAGGCTCGCAGAGGAGGAACGATCATCTAGTTCTTCTAGTTAAAAATGAAACTGGATACAGAAACCTTCTTAAACTTTCATCCATTGCTTACACAAAAGGTTTTTACTATAAACCGCGTATAGATTTAGATATTCTTAAAGATTATTCGGAAGGCCTTATCGGGATGAGCGCTTGTCTGCAGGGCAGCATCCCTAAACTTCTTCTTTCAGATAAAAGAGATGAAGCATATAAGTTTGCCGAGAGATTAGTCTCAATTTTCGCTAGTGGAGATTTCTATATTGAGCTTCAGAACCACGGGATAGAAAAGGAATTGATTCTAATTCCAAGGTTAACCGATCTAGCAAAAAAACTCGGATTACCGCTCGTTGTAACAAATGATTGCCATTATTGCACCGCTGAAGAGCATGAAGCTCATGATATTCTTCTTTGTCTCCAGACAGGCAGTGACCTTGATGACCAAAGCAGAGGACTTAAATCAAACCCGGAAACCTATTTTAAGACTCCCGAGCAGATGGCGAACCTTTTTCCCGATCACGAAGAAGCACTGAAAAACACACTGGAAATAGCCGAAAAATGCAACCTCAAATTTAAAGAAAAAGAAACGCAACTTCCACAATCACCAATACCGAAACGATACGGATCACCGGATGAATATCTTGAAAGCCTGGTAACGGAAAGAATGGGAGATGTGATTGAAGATGTAAATGCTAAGGTAATCGAAAGAATCAAATATGAATTAAATGTTATTAAAAAAATGGGATTTTCAAGCTATTTTCTGATTGTATGGGATATTGTGGAATTTGCCAAGGGAGCCGATATTCCAGTCGGGCCGGGCAGAGGGTCGGCCGCGGGGAGTCTGGTATGTTATATTCTTGGTATTACCAGTATTAACCCCCTGGATAATGGCCTTCTCTTTGAGCGCTTTCTGAATCCGGAGAGAGTATCGATGCCCGATATAGATATAGATTTTTGTGATGATAAAAGGCAGGAAGTAATTGACCATGTAGTTGAAACCTATGGAAAAGAAAATGTTTGCCAGATAATAACATTTGGAAGAATGGCTGCCAGAGCTGTGATAAGAGATGTGGGAAGGGTTTTAAAAATTCCATATGGAGATGTGGATAAATTGGCTAAGATGATACCCGCTCAACCTGGAGTAACTCTTTCTGATGCTACAAAGAATGTACCTGAATTAAGGAATCTTTTCGAAAATGATCCAACTGTAAAGAGATTGTTAACCCTTTCTTTTTCACTCGAAGGGTTGGCGAGACATGCTTCTACGCACGCCGCCGGTCTGGTTATAACCCCCACTCCTCTTGTTAATCATGTTCCTCTTTACAGATCAAACAAGGGTGAAATAACAACACAGTATGAAATGAAAATTTTGGATAGTATCGGATTGCTAAAAATAGATGTTCTGGGCCTAAAAACGCTTTCGCACATTCAAAACACTCTGCTTTTGATAATGAAACATAAGGGCGTGAAAATTAAAGCTGAAGATATACCTATTGAGGATCCGAAGACTTTCGATCTCTTGCAGGCAGGGAAAACGATAGGTATTTTCCAACTTGAGAGCGCGGGCATGCGTGAACTTCTGAAAAAAATAGAACCTACAACATTTGATAATATAACCGCGATAAACGCTTTGTACCGGCCGGGGCCTCTCGGCAGTAACATGGTTACTGATTTTATTGAATGTAAACATGGAAGAAAAAAAATCGCTTATGTTCATCCCAGGCTCGAACCGATTCTCAAAGACACTTATGGAGTAATTTTGTATCAGGAACAGGTGATGCGTATCGCGAGTGATCTGGCGGGTTTCTCGCTTGGGCAGGCCGATATTCTCAGACGTGCAATGGGAAAAAAGAATAAAAAAATCATGGCCGAACAGAAGGAACTCTTTGTCAAAGGAGCAGATGAGCGGGGAATCGGCAAGCAGAAGGCCAATAAAATATTTGAATTAATGGCGCATTTCGCGGGGTATGGATTTAATAAATCACATTCTGCCGCTTATGCCATGGTATCTATGCAAACGGCATATTTGAAGGCTCATTACCCGGCAGCGTTTATGGCGGCCGCTATGACGAATGATATGGGAAATACAGACAGGCTTGTGATATTGCTTGAAGAATGCCATAGTTTGGGAATAGTCGTCCGGGGACCGGATGTAAACTCAAGCGGCAAGGAATTCGATCTATCAAACGGAGAAATAACATATGGTCTGGTGGCTATTAAGAATATGGGTGTTGCAGCAGCTGAAGCTATTGTTGATGCTCTGAAAGACGGCCCCTTTGTTGATCTGTATGATTTTTGTGAAAGGATTGATCTGCGCAATGTGAACAGACGCGCACTAGAGAGTCTCATACGGAGCGGGGCCACGGATAATTTGCCCGGGACAAGATCTCAGAAAATAGCAACCCTTGACACAATTCTGGCCCACGCGCAAAAACGCCAGAGCGAGAGGGACAGGGGACAAACCTTTCTTGGGTTTTTCGATGGTTCGTCTTCGTCGGATATGATCAGGCTTGAAGATGTTCCTCCATGGGAAGAGAGCGAAAAGTTAAAAAATGAGAAGGAGTCACTCGGTTTCTATTTTTCAGGCCATCCTCTCGATCGTTACAAGGGTATTTTGAGTCATATTGTTAACACGGAAAGCAATGACCTCTACGGAAAAAAAGACAGGAAAAATGTTATTATCGCGGGGCTTGTTACCAGTGTGCGGGTTATTCTGGACCGGCGGGGAAAATCTATGGCTTTTGTGGGTATGGAGGACTTTTTAGGTTCTTTCGAAGCGATTGTGTTTGCAAGTTGTTATGAGAATAGCAGGGAAGAGCTGAAATTAGAAAATCTTGTAGTAATCAAAGGTAAGGTTTCCTCTAAAGAGAGGGGAGACAACAAAGTTATTGCAGACAGGGTTTTCTCTATTGATGGCGCGTTGAGTCATCTGGCCGGCAAGGTTTATTTAACCCTGCAACGGGATCTTTTTAACGAAAATGGGCTTGTATCTCTGAAACAAACTGTGGCACAATTTCCTGGAAGGAAAGAATTGATTTTTAAATGGCACGAAAATGGGGATAACAAGTTTTTCATTAGATCGAGGAGTTACAATGTTTCTCCAACTCTGGAGTTTATAAAAAACCTCGAGGAAATTGCTGGAGTAGAAAATGTTGAAATTATATTATAGTCTGTCATTTGTGATCCTGGTTATTATGCTCTCTTTCGGTCAGTCCTATGGGCAATTTCATGAAGATATTACAATTGTAGAGAGTCCTACGGCCGGGATTATCCCTCATGGGAGTTATATGTACGAGGGTTCGGTTGGCCCTAGTAACAGTCTTTTGTTTGGGTGTGATGTCGGGTTTCGTGAACGCTTGATGATTGGGGTTTCATTCGGACTCCAAAATTTCATCGGCCGCGGCGACATCCATAATAATAACAGGCCTGGAATCAGAATGCGATTAAGATTGGTTGAGGAAATAATTGGAGGGCCGGCTCTGGCTGTCGGGATTAATACCCAGGGACAGGATAGATGGCAGAATGATAACGAACGGTATGAACGGAAATCGAAGGGGTTCTA
>JAUXHZ010000240.1 GCA_030621255.1 Candidatus Latescibacterota bacterium | reverse complement strand
CTCACCTACAATCAATGTTCCTTCTCTTCCCCTTCCACCGGTGTTTTTAGAACATGAAGAAAAAACAACTATACAGGCAAGCAGAATAGAAAGAGCGGAACAACATATATTTTTACCTGAAAACATATAAACCCTCCCTTTGTCTAAATAGATCCGTGTTATGACAATCGGGTACCGACTGTTCCAATCACCATATGCAACATTGCCAAATGGTACCTACTGTATTAGTAATTATACAATCTTCAGAAAATTCTGAAAGCAAAATATTATGCCAGGCCCCGGAAGAAAAATCTTTACACGGTCACACAGCCTGTGTTAGCTAATCGTACATGCTCTGCAGATTGTTTTTTATTATTGTAAAAGGAGCGGGGCCGCGGAGGATATTTAGGTTCTGCGCTCCCATAACAGCTTTTATAGGGAGGAGATAAGATCAATTGGTAAAAACAGGGTGCGAGATACTTGCTCAGGAAAAATGCCTCAGGCTTCGAGATAGAAGAACGGGACTTCTCACGAATCCCGCTTCTGTTACATCCGGGCTGGCGCATATTACTGACATTCTCATCTCGAACAACATTGAACTAAAAGCTATATTCGGGCCCCAGCACGGCTATACGGGAGAAACTCAGGCCAATATGATTGAATGGGAGAGCTACACGCAACCCGGTTCGGGAATCCCCGTCTATTCCTTATACGGAAAAACACGTACTCCGACAGATGATATGCTCAACGGGCTTGACTGTATAGTAATTGACCTTACAGATATTGGAACAAGATGCTACACATATCTCTGGACGGCAGCGCTGATGCTTAAGGCCTGCGCGAAAGCTGATATTGAAGTAATTGTTGCAGACAGGCCGAATCCTATCGGAGGAAAATCTATTGAAGGGCCGGTTATTAAGAAAGGTTTTGAATCATTCGTGGGCCTCTTCCCCCTTACGATAAGGCATGGGCTTACAATAGCTGAAGCCCTCATCATGATAAATGAGAATGAAGACGAAAAATGCGTGCTTAATATAATAAATATGACCGGATGGAAAAGATCAATGTACTATCAGGACACATCTCTTCGGTGGGTGATGCCGTCTCCAAATATGCCGCACACTGAAACCGCTCTTCTCTATCCGGGAATGGTTCTTTTGGAGGGCACCAATATTTCGGAAGGGAGAGGAACAACACGTCCATTTGAAATTATCGGCGCGCCATGGATTAACCCTGACAAACTTGCCGGCGAGCTCTCGAAGCACGGGATGCCGGGCGCAGCCTTCCGCCCTCTGCTCTTCAAGCCAACCTGGGATAAATTCGGCGGTGATATATGCGGCGGAGTACAGATTCATGTCACAGATAAGGAAATATTCAAGCCTGCAAGAACCGGGGCTATCGTCATCCGGACAATCGCTCACCTATATCCAAAAGACTTTAGATGGGCCGAACCCCCATACGAATATGAAAGAAAGAAAATGCCGATAGATATTATCACGGGAAGCCGCGATTTCAGAAACACAATTAACAAAAGATCCGGCCTGGACAAACTCCTTGAATCGTGGCAGGAAGAAGAACTTGCATTCAAAAAAGAAAGAAGAACCTTTCTCCTCTATTGAAATGAAAAATAGTAACTTTAAGAATAAAAAGATTTGCGGGGTTATTCTCGCTGCAGGACACGGCACGAGGATGGAACCGCTCTCTACATACATTCCAAAACCCCTCCTCCCTGTTCTTGGAAAACCTCTGATCAATATAATAATCAAGAAGCTTCTCAGGGCCGGTTCTTCTTCAATACATGTAAATATTCACCATCTAGCCGAATTATTCAGCCGGAATATAGTTGATCCTGAATGGCCGGTTACTTACCATACAGAAGCTCAAATTCTTGATACAGGAGGCGGTATTGGGAATATGGCAAACACACTCAAGATTTGCGAACTTATTTTAATTCATAACGGCGATATAATCTCCAATATCGATTTTACCGCCGCCATCGACTTTCATTTGAGGCATAAGGCACTGGCAACGATGATTCTGGCCGGAGCAGAAGAAATGGATCAGGAATTTGCCCCGGGGCAGCCGGAAGGTAATCCCGTCAAGTCAGCCCGTACCATGCCCCCGCCGACTGTTGACATATCAGTGAAAATGGAAATCCTCAATATAGGGACAAAAAAACCGGATGATCCGGCAGCCTTTAAACGTGCAGGCTATACAGGTATGGCTATACTTTCAAGAGAGGCTCTCAAATTCTTCCCTGTTGACAGAAAGATCGGCTTCATAGAAATTCTTCTTGAAATGATAAGGAGCAAAACCGGCAGCGTAGCCGGATATATAGCAGACGACACAATAGATCGTATTTTATGGAGCGACATCGGATCTCCTGAAACCTATCTCGATCTTCACAGGAGAATACTGACAAAACAGGCCTTTTTCGATTCGGAGGCCGCCCCTCCAGGTATACCGCTTCATGTGGGGCCGGATACCGTAATAGCTTCCGGCACCTCCTGGAAAGGATTTCTTGAGGTTGGCGGCAGAGCTGAAATAGAACACGATTGCGAACTGGAAAACTGTGTTGTTTTACCTGATACAACAGTACAAAAAGGAACAAGGCTGAAAAACTGCATCCTCTTTCCAAAGGGACAAATCAATGTGAAAGGATTATAGATGAGCGATATGACCGAACTCGCAGCATTCGCCCTCAAAATGACCGCCCGTATGCCCGGCGGGCAACTTAAGGCTTCAGCCCGTATAACCCCCTTTTCTAATGGCGGATCCAACCGTTATTTCTTTCGGCTCAGTGATGACAGACGTTCAGCGGCGGCTCTTGTCGAACCGGGAGCCGGACAGGAGTTTGAAAACTACATTTCCATTGGGAATTTCCTTTGGAGCAATGGAATCGGTGTTCCCGAATTCTATTCCATTGATCGCGTGCGCGGCATAATCGTCATGGAAGACCTCGGAGATCTTAGCCTTGAAATAGTTGTAAAGAAAAGCAACTCTGATAAAACTATTCCGCTATATAAGGCATGCCTGGATCTTTTATGCGA